>JADGOC010000296.1 GCA_017883165.1 Acidobacteriota bacterium | reverse complement strand
GCCGCATCCGGCGGAACGACGCTCGCCGTCAGGTGGACCGTGCCCTTGTAGCCTTGATTCGACAGCAGCGTCACGGGATAGCGGAAGGTCTGGCCCGCCGCCATGAACCGCGTCCTCAGCGTCTGCTCCGTCGTCAGCACGAAGTCGGCGAGACGCGTGCTGCACTGCAGGCCGTCTGGATCGAACGGCTGCGCGAGCTCGTGCGTGACGAGCCGCCGATAGTACGGATTCGCCGCCTGGTCGGCGTCGAAGCCGTCGTAGACGATGAGCCCGCGGCCGTAGTGGGCGTAGGTCTCGACGAATCCGTTGACCTTCAGCATGTTTCGCGTCATGAGATCGCCGCACCAGTGCGCGTCGTACGCGGTCACGGTGTTCGAATCGCCGAGCTCGTTGTGCTCTTTTGACCACGTATCGAGATCGAGAAAGGCGGGGTCGCCGGGCGACGAGCGCCCGAGGCTGTTCTCCTCGACGAACGTCAGCTTCTTGCTCTCGGCGCCGTGTCTTCCCGGGTTGCTCGTCGCAAACTTGTACGGCAGGAAGCTGTAGTCGGGCAGGTGGTCGGCGTCGCACTGGTCGGCGTCGTGGATGATCAGCTTGTGGCCCTGGCCGACCCAGGCGAGCAGCGCGCGCTTGAAGCTGTCGGGCACGCTGGTCTTGATGTCGCAGACCTGCGAAAGGACCACGGTGTCGAATCCCTGTGATGGATCGAGAAGCGCGACGCTCGCCGCGCCGGGAGCGACGCGCGTGAACGTGACGCGCCCGAAGATCGACGTCGCGGGATTCTCGCCCGGATCCTTCGCCGAGTACCCGAGCGGCGGGTACATGCTGTCCTTGCGCGACAGGACGAGCACCTTGGCGCTGCTGCCGTGCGCGGGCGGAGGCGGAGCGGCCGGCGGGCCCGCGTCGCACGCGGCGGCCGACACTGAATCAGCCTGGGCGGGTGGCAACGGCTCACGGGATGCCGCGCCTTGGGCCATGACGGCTGCCCTCCCGCCCGCTTCGAGGACGCCCAGGACTTTGATCTTTCCCAGACCGACCTGGTAGTCGTCACCCTGGTATTGGGACAGAACCCGAATCTTGACGAACCGTGCCGCCACCAGCCCGAACGTCATCGTCTGTTCGCCGTCCTCGCGCGCGAGCGTGAGCGATGCCGCCTTCACGAACCCGGCCGTCGGGCTCTCCATCGACGTCCACGCTTCCACGTCCTTTGCCCAACGTGCCGACGTGTGGGTGTTCGGGTTGAAGACGATGGCCGAGATGCGCGCCGGCTGGCGTTCGAAAAATCCGATGACGAACTCCTGCGGCGCCGGAGCCGCCGCCGACCATGACGACTCTTCGGGCAGGCCGCGATCGATTAGATGGATCGCCGCGCGGTCTTCGTGGTCGGACTCGGACGTGACGAGCTCGATGTGGCCGCCGAATTCAGGTGCGGCGACGTTCATCGAGTCACCATGCGGCGACGCCCCTTCCTGGCGTGACGCCTCGGCCGGCGCCACTGAAGGGGTCGCAGTCGAGGAGGCGCCAGCGGGCGCCGCGGCCATCGACGGCGATCGACGCACCCACGCCCGGCGCGTCGCGACGTAGCCGGCGAGCGCAACGATTACGATGGCGAGGGAGAGCGCGAGGCCTTTTTTCACGTCACGGGGGCGGCTTCCGGCATGGAAAGCCGCTTACGGAAAGGAGAAGCCCGAACGGGGGCGGATATTAGCTTGTGGAGGGGAGCAATATTTCGGATCCGGCCTTCCTCTTTCAGGAGCAGCAGTAAAAGGAGATGGCCGACTTGACAGGATATCGAACGCGGACGCTCGTCGTATCGTTGGTCGCCCTCGCCCTCGTCGGCGGGTGCGGCAGGCGGGAGACGTCGAGATCGGGACCGGCGCACCAGCTGAAGAAGAGCGAGATGACCGCCGCCGAGGTGAAATACGGCATCGCTCCGATTCCGGATTCGTCAGTAACGTACCAACCTGACGTCATCGTCGTTGGCGGCGGCGGAGACGCCATCCGGGCACAGAGCTCCAACGGGTTCATCTGGACGATCGACGCGAGCGCGCCCCACGCCGCAGAGCTGGCGCCCGGCAAGATCTTCTTCATGACGAATCGAGCGGTCGGCCGCGTGCTCGATGTCCGTAAGGACGGCGGCAACCTCGTCGTCGTCGTTGGCCCGGTGAACCTGACAGACGTCGTGCGCGAAGCCCACATCGCCATCAACATGCCGGTGGATTTCGACGAGGCCATCGCGTACACGTCTTCCGACCTTCCCGGCCGGGTCGTGACGTTGGCTGGGGTCTCAACCCCAGACGATGCCGCCGTGACGCCCGTGGTCTTTTTGACCGGATCGGGTTCGGGCGGCGGTCCACAAGCGGCCGACCCCACACCGGACGTGTCGAACCTGGTCCACTTCACGGTCCAACCCATCGTCAATCGCTTCGGAATCGGGCTTGAAGCGGGCTCGGATGCAGACGGGTTGAAGCTCTACGCTCGAGCCACGCTCCATGTCGCCAAGCCGACCTTCGATGCACACATCGATATCACGCCGACCGGCGGCGTCAACCAGGCATCGCTGGAGCTCGGCGGCGGCGCCGGTCTGACGTGGAAGTTCGCGGTGGGAACCGACGTCGGCCGCCGCGCCAACGTCAAAGGGATCCTGCAGCCCGATACCGATTTCAGCATCCCGATTGGCGGGTTGGGCCCGCTGCCTGTCGCCCTGACCGTACGTCAGACGCTCCTGGTCGAGACCGCCCTGGGCGTGAAGAACACCACGCTCAGCGCAACCGGTGATTACACGTTCAGCGGCGCATTCAAAGTCGGGGTCATCAACAAGCAGTGGACGGTCACGGGCCCGACCAACTTCTCGGCTCAGCAGAGCATGATGAAGACAGCCGACGGCATATCGCTCGGCGCGAGCGGGGTGGACCTGGCGGACGAAATGAAAGTCATCGCAGGGATTGGCGTGCACGGTTTTGCGGCCGGTCCGTACTTCAGAGTCACATCCGCCCTGGGTGTTTTCAAAGGCTCCAGCCTCGGTATGATCGCCTGCAAGGAGGCGACGATTGACGTGAAGCTGTCGGGCGGCGTCGGCTACGTGATTCCGAAAGCCGTCACGAGTTTGATCAACGCCGTTCTTCGCGGGCTCAACATCAAGTACCGCATCGACGGCGAGGGCAGTTTAAGAAGCG
>JADGOC010000295.1 GCA_017883165.1 Acidobacteriota bacterium | reverse complement strand
AAACTCCTGGACCGACAAACTGTCGAGCGGGTAGTCTGCTCCCGACGCTTCCAGAATCCGGAGCTGGACCTCGGGCGCGACGCCACGAGACTCCTCTTCACTCACCAGCAGGAGCGGAACGGCCTCGGCCTCTTGCTTTCCTCGTGGGGCTTTCTCGAACTGGGCGCTCCACTCTTCCAGGGGGTGCTGCCAAAACCGGCCCGGCAGGAACGGGATAGTCGTCTGCCACAGACTCGAGAGCTCGATATCGTCGGGATACGGGATAGGAAATTCAATCGACGTTGTGGAAGTATGAGGTGAGGTCCCGTGCGGCGCCACGCGCTGGTGGGCGGTCCGGTTCTGGTCGTGGGCCCGTCGCCGCGCGTCACGCGCCGTCCGGTCGGCCTCGCGGCGGACGGTCGGCTGCTGGTGCGGGCGCAATTCCGGGCCGCCGCGCACGCCGCGCGGCCCCGACCGGTTGGCCGGGGTGACATTCGGTGACGCGGGGGACCTCAGGAGGCGTGGTGGGCGGCGACCGGCTGTCGTCGCGTCGCGCCCGGTGCCGCCGGTAACCGGGTCGAGGGCGGGCTCCGCGCGCCGGTCCGATCCTCGGCGGCGACGCGAGTACGGAGGTGCGTCAGGATCTGGTCGATCACCGACGCCTGGGTGATGAACGCGACGATGCGCATGGTGCCGTGGCACGTCGGACACGCGAGCGGGTCGACCTCGAAGATCTGTTGTAGGAGCGCCGCCCACCGGCGCGTCGCCTCGGTGGGCGCGAGCCGCGGCGCGGTGACGATCGGCATCGCAGCGTTGGCGGCGGCGGGCTCGGCGTGGCGACGCCTGCAACGTGGGCGGTTAGCGTACCAGCCATTAGTACCGCGTGGTGACCTGCCCCTTGTCGGGGATGTGAGTGAGCACACGCGCGAGAAACTCCAGCGGGTCCGCCGTCTCGGTGCCCGCGGTGGGTCCCTCGGACTTGTCGGAGCGGTAGGTCACGGCCTTCGCGGCGCGGTCATAGGTGAGCCGCTCCAGCGCGACGGGGTTCCGCGCGCAGTAGCGCGCGAGGCGGGTCGCGAACGCCCGATCGTCCTCCGGGATCCAGACGGCGGTGTGCACGTGAAAGCCCGAGTGCGGCCACGTCAGCATGCCGGCGGCTTGGTCCTCGTCGAAGAGGTCCAGCCGCACGAACAGTCGGAGCACGGCGCGGCGGAAGGCCTCGTCAGGATTTTCCGACTCATGCGATGAAGAGGGCGTTAAGCTCGACGCCGTTGAGACAGTGAAAAGACGAGGGCGTGCTGGATCTAATTCTCGAGGCGGCGTGACTCCACACCCTTCACCAGTAGCCACAGCGGCAAGGCGAACTCCCCGGCGCCGGCCGCGAGAAGCAGGGGCCATATCGACGTCGCCAGTGGTGGCCACAAGAAGGTCAGCCCTCCTATGCCACCAGCGATCCACCACCAGCCAAGCCACCTCGGCAGAAACGTCGACCGGAGAATGAGAAAACCGGTAACGAGCTCGAAGCAAGCAAAAAGCACGAAGGCGATATTAAAGACGCTCCTGTACAGAATGACGCTGAGCAGCGCTGCTGCCTGGAGCTGCTGCGCGCCGAACGCGTGGGCCAATTGAGGATTCGCGAGGACGACAGACGGAGCGAGGCGCAGCAGCTCGCCCATGATCTGAACTGTGCAGCCGACAAGACTGAAGAACGCGGCAAGTAACGCGAGGGTCGGATTCACCGGCCTGAATAATCCAAACAACAGTGCGGTGAGAGCGATATAGATCAAGTTCGCGATGAGATCGACGGCAAATCCCGCCCGGTACAAGCTCGCGTGCGCGAGGATGTTGTTCGCCGTCGACGCGGCATCAGTCGATACTATGATCCCCCTTGTGAGAAGCGCGCCGAGGATCCCTGTCAGGAAGTAAAGCACCCAGACCCAACCGATCGTGCGTGGCGATGGCGGCGACGAGGCTTCGACCTCGAAAGTGTTGTCGTTTGTCATGGCGACGACAGATATTAGCTCACTCTCACCCCTTCGCTAGCAATGCCGAACAAACAGCGCACTAATGTTCGCAAATCCGCAGTCGTGGACACGCGCACGCGACGAACGACGACTGCGCTCGCACACGCGCTGATCCAGCTAATTCAGGAAAGCGGCCGCTTCGAGGACATCACCGTGCGCCAGATTCTCCAGCGCGCCGGCGTCGGTCGCACGACTTTTTACTCGCACTTCCGCAGTAAGGAAGACGTGCTGCACTCGACGTACGAGGGCATATTCGGCGCCCACAAAGAGCAACTGAAGCAAGACACCAGTGGGAAGCCCCGGCTGTTCCCCGTGAGCGAATTCCTCGAGCACCTCGCGGGAGCGAGGCCGGTGATGGTCGCATTTCGGAAGGCAGGACTCGCCGACGACATGAGGTCGCAGTTCATCGGCTACGCGGCCGACATCATCGAGTGCCGAATCAGAGATTTGAACCTGTCCACGACGGTCCAGCCCAGGCTGGCCGCGCGCATGCTGGCGGCGGCGCTCATCGAATCAATCGACTGGTGGTTCGATCACGAGTCGATCTCGGCCGCCGAGATCGATACCGCCTTTCATTTGCTGGCGCGAACGGTGATCGCCAACAGGAGCATGAGCGGCCGCGTAGAATGAATGGCGCGCCCTATGGAGTCACACTTGGAGGTATCGGCCTACGGCCGCAGGGGTTCTCGCTCTCGCTCAACGTCCCCAACGCGGGTGAAGCCGAGAGGCTGTTCGGGGAGTTGGGGAAGGGCGGTCAGGTACTGTATCCGATCGCAAAGACATTCTGGTCAGAGCGATTCGGCATGGTCGTCGATCGCTTCGGTATTCCCTGGATGATCAACTGCGAGACGCCGGGAGGTTAGCTCGCTCCTTGAGCGCAATCATGGCTGCTGAAGATTTCTTCATCCCCGTCAGACTCCTGGTTCTCAACCGTTCGTGAATTTCAGGACCGCTTCCGGCAGCCGCTCCCCCTTCAATTGGATCCTCGACGCGGCTTCTGCCATTTCGCGCAGGTCTGCTGAAGTCAGCTCGACGTCCGTGGCCGCGAGATTCTCCTCGAGACGCGCGACTTTCTTGGTGCCGGGGATGGGTTCGCTCGACGTGGAGTGCCGCAACATCCACGTGATCTCACTCGGCACGAATGCCTCAACTGGCATCCGAGCGGCGAAGCGGCGCCGTATCGCTGGGAG
>JADGOC010000024.1 GCA_017883165.1 Acidobacteriota bacterium | reverse complement strand
TGAGCGCGAGCCCTCCTTTACGAAGACTATCTAGCCACCGAGTAACCCGCCGCTGTCCACGCGTCGACGCCGCCCTTTAGCGCCTTGACGTTGGCAAATCTCTGTGCCTGGTATTTCGCTGCCTGACCGGCAGCGCTCGCTTCGGCCGGTCAAGCGCAGTAGAAGATTATTTCCTGCGTCTTCGGCAGCGCGTCGACCCGCGACTGGAAGCTCGACAGCGAAATCGACCCGTCCAGGTTAAGCATCCGATACTTGGCCTCGTCGTCGTAAGCGCAGACGAGCAGGGCCTGGTTTGTTGTGACCCGACGATGAGCTTCCTGCACGCCGATTCGCTCGATGTCCGCCATGTTGTTTCTCCTCAGGACGTTGATAGTTGCGCTGTCCGCCAGATCGAATGCAATGATAAGAGGCGTGACTCGCCTTCGGCTGTACCGAACAGCTCACTTTCTCAACGCCAGGCGATTAGCGGGCGTCAAAGGAATCCGGATGGCTGACCGGCGCTAGAAATGCACGCCCGGCCCGAGAATCCCGACGAAGATCAGCGAAACGACGCATCCGGCAACGATCCAGACATGGCTTCGGTCCAGGCCGACTGGTTCTGCTGCGGGCCGGCTGCTGCGCAGGAACTGTGTGAGCCAGAGAAGCCCAGAGGCTCCCCCGAACGATGCGGCCGCCGCCGAGATGGCGATGAGGATGGGACCAACGGGGTTGAAGAATCCCGCGACGCAGAAGAGCACTCCGCCCGCGATGTACGCAGGCACGGTGAGCGCCCTGGCTCTCGTCCTGCGTCGCTCGTCGCTGCCCACAAGCGAACCCAACCATAGCGCCGATTGGCGAGCGAGCAGAAAGTAGAGCGCTCCGCCGAAGATCGCCATCGCGGGACGCCAGAGCACAGGCGACATCGAAGCCGCGACGTCAGCCCAATCGCCAATGTCCCCAACGCCTGAGAAGACAAAATAGCCAGCGCCCGTCAACAGATTCAACGTTGTGAACAACCACAGAAAGTAGGCGGTGTGCGGCTTCTCCCGCGGATTGGTCATCTTGAAGGCAAACAGTGCCAACGCACCGGCGATGAAATTTGCGATCGTGCCCGCGGCCGCGACGCCGCGACGAGCGAGCGTTCCCATCGCATTGTCGCCGCAGTCAAAATGCACTGACGACAGTACCAGCGGTCTGCCGCCGAGGGCCAGACAGGCCCCGCCGTGCCCAAGCGCCTCATGCACGACGTTCGACGCGGCGTACGCGACGACCGCAATCGCGATGACCGTCGGAAGGTTCGGGAGCCGAAAGCCAGGTTGTTGAGTGGATGTGATCATTGATTTGCTACATGCCTTGCTCGCGAGCCGTTCGACTGTAGCTGTCTACGATGGTTGATGAGCAAGCTAGCGAACAGGTGTTCAAATCGATTCCGAGATCAGCGTGGCGTAGTCGGTGTCCCGCATGGAGGGAATCGTAGCACCCGTTCAGCTTCCCGGCGGGCAGCGGCGCGCCCGATTGTTAGATGGGCGTTAGATGGCAAGAAAAAGGACTTGCAGCAAATCTCTGCAAGTCCTTGAAACTGTTTGGTTGCGGGGGCGGGATTTGAACCCGCGACCTTTGGGTTATGAGCCCAACGAGCTACCGGACTGCTCCACCCCGCGTCACTGAAGGAACCCTAATGCTAGCATAGGTCCTTCACCCTTGGCCAACATCCTGCCCACCTCCGCGGACGTCGACAGCGCCGCCGAACAAATCCGCGGCGTCGCGCACCGCACGCCCGTCGCCACCTCGCGCACCGTCGACGCCCGCACCGGCGGGCATCTATTTTTCAAATGCGAGAACTTCCAGCGCGGCGGCGCCTTCAAGTTCCGCGGCGCCTACAACGCGCTCTCGCGCCTCTCCCCCGACGAGCGCCGGCGCGGCGTCGTCACCTTCTCGTCCGGCAATCACGCCCAGGCGATCGCGCTGGCGGGACAACTCCTCGGGATCCCGCGCGTCATCGTGATGCCGACCGACGCCCCCGCCGTTAAACGCATCGCCACGGAAGGCTATGGCGGCGAGGTCGTGCTCTACGATCGCGAGCGCGACGACCGCGAAGCAATCGGACGCCGTCTCTCGGCCGAGCGCGGCCTCGTGCTGATTCCGCCGTACGACCACCCGCACATCATCGCCGGCCAGGGCACGGCCGCACGCGAGCTCTTCGAAGAGGTCGGCCCGCTCGACCTGCTGTTTGTCCCCTGCGGCGGCGGTGGCCTCCTCTCCGGCTCCGCGCTCGCCGCCGGCGCGATGTCCCCCGGCTGCCGCGTCGTCGGCGTCGAGCCCTCGGCCGGGGACGATGCGACGCGGTCGTTTCGCACGAGGACGCTGCAGACGGTCCACAACCCCAAGACGGTCGCCGACGGCGCGCGCACGTCGTCGCTCGGCGCGCTGACGTTCCCGCTCGTCCTCGAGCACGTCGCCGACATGACCACGGTGGACGATGCGACGCTCCTCGAGACGATGTTTTATGTGTGGGAACGGATGAAGCTGGTCGTCGAGCCGACGGGCGCGCTCGGCGCCGCCGCCGCGATCCACGGCAGCATTCCGGTCGCCGGCAAACGCGTCGGCGTCATCTTGAGCGGCGGCAACGTCGACCTCACGCAGGTCGCGGCGTGGCTCGCGACCCGCTCGTGAACCCCCACACGACGCGGAAGGACAGCAGCACGAACACAATCGCCGCGTAAGTTGCCGGCCGCCGCACGTCCGCCTTCACCAGCCACCAGTAGTGCACGACGCCGGCGGTCGCCGCCACGTAGATCAGCGCGTGGAGCTGATTCCAGCGCTTCCCGCCGAGCCGGCGGATCATGCCCGCCGTCGACGTCAGCGCGAGCGACAGCATGCACAGCCACGCGGTAAACCCGACGGTGATGAACGGCCGCTTGTAGATGTCGGCCCAGACCGAGGCCGCGAACGCGCGCACGCTCTGCCAGGCGAGAATGCCGTTGGGAAAATCGAGCGACGCGTAGCGATCCGCGATCAGGTAAATCAGCAGGTGCAGCGTCCCATAGAAGAACGCGAAGAGACCGAGCATCCGCCGGAAACGGATCGCGCCGTTCCAGCCGATCACGCGCCGGAGCGGCGTCACGGCGAGCGTGATGCAGAGGAAGCGCAGCGTCCAGTCGCCGGTCTCGTGCGTGATGTCGGCGAGCGGATCGGCGCTGAAATTGCCCGTGTACGCCGCCCAGAGGAGCCATCCGAGCGGGCCAAGAGCCGCGAGGAACACCGCCGGCTTGAGCACCCAGCGGATCGTCTGATTCGCGGTCAGAAGTTTTTTCTCAAGTCCATGCCGGCGTACATGCTGGCCACCTGATCGCCGTAGCCGTTGAACATCTGCGTAGGGGTGTTGGTGAAGAGC
The DNA here is from genome assembly GCA_017883165.1 of Acidobacteriota bacterium. Classification (GTDB taxonomy): domain Bacteria; phylum Acidobacteriota; class Vicinamibacteria; order Vicinamibacterales; family CAVVIG01; genus JADGOC01. The sequence goes on along the minus strand of JADGOC010000024.1, from coordinate 29,948 downwards.
GACGGCAGGCGGCGCTCCTTCGCCTGGCTCCAGCGCGGATGATCCACGGTCGGGTTCACGTTGGCGTAGAAGCCGTATTCGTCCGCCGCGGCCCGCTGCCACGTGTTCACCGGCTGCTTTTCCACGAACCGGATCTTCACGATCGACTTGCCGCTCTTGAAGCCGTACTTCCAGGGGATATGGACCCGAAGCGGCGCGCCGTCCTGATTGGGCAGCACTTCGCCGTACAACCCGACGACCAGAATCGTCAGCGGGTGCATCGCTTCGTCCATGCGCAGCCCTTCGACGTAGGGCCACGGCAGGACACCGCTCGCCAATCCCGGCATCTGCCGATCGTCGGCGAGCGTCGTGAACTCGACGAACTTCGCTTTCGCCGTCGGCTCGCACTTGTTGATGAAGCTCGAAAGGGGGAATCCGACCCACGGAATCACCATCGACCACCGTTCCACGCAGCGATGGCGGTAGATGCGATCCTCGAGCGTCTGCCCCTTCAGGATGTCCTCGAGATGGTAGACCGCCTTCTTGTTGCACTCGCCTTCGACGGCGACCGTCCACGGCGTGGTCTTGAAGCCGCGCGCGTACCTCGACGGCGAGTCTTTGTCCGTACCGAACTCGTAATAATTGTTGTACGTGGTGATCTGTTCCCAGGTATTCGGCAGCTCAGACGTACTGAGCGGGCTCGACTTGACGTTCTCGAGCTTCCGGCCGTGCGCCGCTGGCTGGCCCGACCCCGCCAGCGCGTCGGCGGACACGCACCCGGTGGCAGCCGCGCCGGCCGCGACCGCCGCTGCGCGCATGAACGCCCGGCGGTTGAGATACAGCGATTTGTCGGTGATTTCCGAGCTGCGGATGTCGGACGGAGGTTTAATCAGCATACGGGTACCACCTCATTATAAGGGCTCGGGCTGCGATAATCCGCGGCATGCGTACGATGTTGGCTGCTAACCCACGTCCCGCCAGGTCTTGCCGGCGGCGATCTGCCGCGCGAAACAGGCGCGCGCGCGAGCGTCGGCGTTGCTCAGCGCGCCGACCGACACCGGATGCGCCAGCTCCGCGTCGGTCGGGCAGGCCGCGCGCGTCTGCGGCGGCGCCTGATCGGCCGTGTCGGAGAAATACACCGCCGCGCCCTCACGCACCCACAGCGGACGGCGCGCCAGCACGGCATCGGTCATCACATGAACGAGCTCGTGGCGAATCGTTCGCGCGAGGACACCACGCGTGCGCAGCACCGCGAGCGGCGTGAAGTGCAGCTCGCCGTTCACGACCGCGCCCGCCGTGAACCACGGCTGTCCGGTCGCAACCTCGAAGCTGTCGGTCGTGGGATGGAAGCGCAGCGTGATGCGCGATGGCGCCGGGACGCCGAGCGTGCGCGCCAGATCGTCGCGCGCGCGGCGCGCCTCCTCGTCGACTGACGCCCGCTCGCCTTCGTCTTCATCCGGCAGCGACACGAGCACGCCGGCCGGAGCGGCCCGAGCCGGGGCGGCCGGAGCCGAAGCCGCCGCAAGGCGGACGAGCGGCGCGATCTCGAGACCAGGGAAATAGCGGCCGAGAATTTCGTCAGCCGTCTTCCCCTCGACGGCGAGATGTGCGGAGCCGATCACGCACAGACCCACGCCGTGTCCGGACCCATGGCCGGCGAAGCGATACGCGGCCCGCATGCGCTTCAGTTCAAACGCGGTACTCTTGATGTGCTGCCAGCCCAACGTGCGGCCAACGGCCACGCGCAGGTCCTGACCCGAAATCTCGTTCGGCGTCAGACCGCCGAGGCTGAGACGCGCGACCCGACCCGACTTGTCGTGCGCGACGATACGCAGGTCGCGGAGACGATCGCCGCGGAAGCCGGCGGCCTGGAGCGCGTGGAGCAGATCGCCGTCGGCCAGTTCGGCCGTCCACAGCGGCGCTCCGCCACACGCGGCGTCGGGTTTGGACGGGAGAAACGGCGGGTCCTGCGCGCCCGGCCACACGGCCGATGGGATCTCGGTCCGGCCTCCACACGACGCCGTGAAATAGATCGAGGCCGGCGCGCCGTCGTGCAGCAGGACACGGCCGGCCGTCCGCTCGGCCGCGCGTGCGGTCGCGGCCGTCGCGGCGCGCACCACCTGGCAATGCGTCTGATCGCAGAGATCGAAGCCGTCGGCGCGGTGGCGGCCGCGGTTGGCGAGCGCGAAGGTGCGCACGGCGATCGCGAGCGCCTCGAGCGCCGCGGGCTGGCTGTCGCGCGCCGCTTCGCCCGCCACGACGCGCGCGACGTACGCTTCGAGCGGCATCGTCGTGATGGTGTAGCCGCCGCCCGGGCGGGCGATGCCGACGCGGAGGTCGGTCGACACTGTTGTCAGGGCTGCCGGCGATGGCGGCGCACCGAGGGCAACGAGGCAGGCGAGCGCCAACGCGAGCTTCAATCGGTCAACCCCAGAAACGTCTGCATGTCGCTCCAGATGCGCGGCAGGCTGGCGACCAGCCGATGGTCGTCGTCCAGCAGCGCCAGGGTGACGTTCGGGCGATCGCGGGCGAAGAGCTCGACCGTCCGCGGATCGACGGCCGTGTCGCGCAGCCCTTGAAAGACGAGCGTCGGCTGCGTGAACGCGGCATGGAACGCGTCGTATTGCAGGCTGTCTTCGTAGAACGAGACGTTGAGCGACCGCTCGCCGCCGTGCGCGTAGTGGACAAACGACAGCGCGCCTCGACGGCGCCACTCGGCGACGCGTTCGGGCGGCAGCAGATGATCCCCCTCCTTCGCGAACATCACGGCCGGCGCCAGCAGCACGAGCCGATCGATGCGCGAGGCGAAGCGGGCGGCCGCCAGGATCGCCAGCGTGCCGCCGAGGCTCGAGCCGACGAGCGTCACCGGTTCGGGTTCGGCTCCGCGCAGGTCGTGCGCGAGCTGGTCGAGCATCCGCGTCATCGTGAGCGAGGCAAAATCCGGCTCGTTGAAGTCCGGACCGTACAGCGTCATGCCGTGCTCGCGCAGGCGTTCGGCCAGATACCGGCCCTTGGTCGAGTGCGCGGACGAGGCGAAGCCGTGAAGATAGAAGATGCGGCTCACAGCAGCCGCTGACAATCGGGGCGGCACTGGCACGGGATGAGGCCGTCGCCGTCGGTGTTGTAGTCGTAGGTCAGCTCTTCACCCTTCTTGATCGTGCGCGCGGCCCGAATCCAGATCGTGCCGTCCTTGATCTCGATGTAGCAGTTGGGCCGGCAGGCATGATTGATGAACCGCGCAATGTTGCCGCCGACGCCAGCGTCGACGACCGTGCGGGTGGACAGAGTGAAGCACCAGATGTGACGGCCGTTCCTGATGTAGCGCCGCTCCCGCTTGAGGCTCTCCCCGTGCGAGATTTTCTCGCCGGCGTAGTCGATGATGCGTGTGTTCTTCGGAATCGCCCGGGTCGCGTAGACGCCCGCGCCATGAATCTTCGATCGTCGCTTCTGTATCACCAGTCTAAGATAACATCCGGGCATGCCTTCCTGGTGCCTCGAGCCGCCACCGCCTCTGCTGCTCGAGGGGATCGCGCAGTTCAACCGCGGCGAGTACTTCGAGCAGCACGACACACTCGAACGGCTGTGGCGCGAGGAGACGCGCGAGGTGCGCCGCCTCTACCAGGGCATCCTGCAGATCGGCGTCGCCTTCCATCATCTGCGGCGTCTCAACCATCACGGGACGGTCTACATGCTGACGCGCGGCCCGCAGTATCTTCGTCCGTTCGCGCCGCACTGCCAGCGCGTCAACGTCGAGGCGCTGCTCGCCGCGGCGGCGCTGGCGCTCGAAGAGGTGCAGCGTCTCGGCGCGGGCCGGCTGGACGAATTCGACTGGCGCCTCGCCGCCAGCGTGCATCTCGTGTAGGGTGGAGGGAGGTCATGCCGCAATCGTCCAACCACAAGATCCGCCCCGGCCCGGATCCGGGGCTCCCCTTCAGCGCCGGCGTCAGAGCGGACGGTCGGATCTACGTGTCCGGCACGCTTGCCACCGACGTCACGGGACAGATCGTGCCAGGCGACATCAAGGCGCAGACCGCGCGGCTGCTCGACAACATCTCCGCCACGCTCACGGCGGGCGGATCGAGCCTGGCCAACGCCGTCAGCGTCATGGTGTACCTCAGGAACGCCAGCGACTTCGCCGCGATGAACGACGTCTACGCCGCGCGCTGGCCCACGGATCCGCCGGCGAGGACGACGGTCGTCGTCACCGCGCCGCTGGCGCTGCCCGCCGCACTGGTCGAAATGTCGGTGGTCGCGGTCCCCGACGGCACCGAGAGGCGCGTCGTGCATCCGCGCGACTGGTTGCGATCGCCCAATCCGTACAGCTACGGCATCAGGACCGGCGATACGTTGTTTCTCTCGGGCCTCGTGAGCCGCAACGGCACGGACAACACGATCGTCAAGGGCGACGCGGCGGCGCAGACCAAAACGGTCCTCGACAACGGCGGCGCGATCCTCAAAGCCGCCGGCATGAGCTACGCCGACGTCGTCAGCGCGCGTGTGTTCCTGACCGACCCTGCGACCCTCGAGCAGGTGGACCTGGCGTATCGGCCCTACTTCCCCGCCACTCCGCCGGCGCGCGCGACGGTGACGATGGGGTTGACCGGGGCGGACTATCTGATCGAGATCACGATGGTCGCCGTCAAATGAGTCTATAATTGGGGTTTACCCCATGAAAACCTTTGCCACGGCCAGCCGCAAGGCGCGCTCGGCCCGCGAATTCGTGCGCGGGCTGGTGCACACCGCGCATCCGCTGCTCGTGCAGATCATTCCGATCCGCCGCTGCAACATCGACTGCGGCTACTGCAACGAGTACGACAAGGTGTCGGCGCCGGTCCCGACCGACCTCATGCTGCGGCGCATCGACAAGCTCGCGGATCTGGGGACCTCAGTCGTCGCGTTCAGCGGCGGCGAGCCGATGCTGCATCCCGATCTCGATCAGCTGATTCGCCACATCCGCGGCCGCGGCATGATGGCCGGTCTCATCACCAACGGCTACTTCCTCGTGCCGAAAAGAATCAAAGATCTGAACGAGGCCGGGCTCGACTTCCTGCAGATCAGCATCGACAACATCGAGCCCGACGAGGTGTCGAAGAAGAGCCTGCGGCTGCTCGACAAGAAGCTGCAGCACCTCAAGGATCACGCGACCTTCGACGTCAACATCAACTCGGTGCTCGGCGGCGGGATCAAGAACCCCGAGGACGCGCGCACGATCAACGCGCGGGCGCGCGCGCTCGGCTTCTCGACCTCGATCGGCATCATTCACGATGGCTCCGGACGGCTGAGGCCGCTCGGGCCGGTCGAGCGCAAGGTCTACGACGAGGTCTCGGCCGCCATCAGCGGTCCGTGGCAGGTCTTCAAGAACCTGTACTCGGGGATCAGCACGTTTCAGGATAACCTGGCCGACGGCAAGCCCAACGAGTGGCGCTGTCGCGCCGGCGGGCGTTACTTATACGTGTGCGAGGAAGGGCTCGTCCACTATTGCTCGCAGCAGCGCGGCCATCCCGGCGTTCCGCTCGAGTCGTACACGATCGACGACATCCGCCGCGGGTTCAACACTCCGAAGCCGTGCGCGCCGTACTGCACGGTCGGCTGCGTGCACCGCGTGTCCACGATGGATTTCTGGAGAAGTCCGCAAGCTGCGAGTCACGAGTCGCCAGTCGTCAGCCGGCGTCTGCTCTAGCCAGCGGCGGTTTGACTCGCGATTTCCGCCTTCTCCGCTTTCTTCTCCGCTTTCTCCTCTTTCTTCTCCGCCTTCTCCGCCTTCTCCGCCTTCACCGCCTTCTTCGCTTCTCTCTTGCCCCGGTCGGTCAGCGCCCAGTCCTGTTCGAATACTGTCTGCATCAGCCGGACGACGCCATCGTCGTGAATGATGACGCCGATTTCGCGCCGCTTGTCGAGTTCGAGCCGGCGTAAACTCTGGCTGCCGAGAAAGGCGCGGCGGCCGTCACGGATGATGGCGCGGATATGCAGGCGCCTTCCCGGATACCTCTCCGCCGTCAGCTCGGATTTCGTACTGCCCATCCTGCCGATAATCTTGATCTCGACGCCGGCCTTCTGCCGCTCGTTGAGCAGCCGCAGGATCGCAGGGTCGGCGACCTTCGGATCGTAAATAAGCAGCTGCTTCCTGGCGGACTTGATGAACACCGAGAGGCATTCGCGCGCATTCTCAGGGCTCACCACGAAACGGTTGTACCCGGCCGTGTAGGGCTGGCGGGCGCAGTCGGCTTCGAACAGTTTGATCGCCTCCTGCACAAGATGCAGGTTTCGCGTCGAGATGCCGAAGCTCCGGCTCTTCCCGATGTCGAGCGCGGTCAGGTTGAAACCGTACACGTGGAGGATCTTGGCATCGACAATCAGCATCTTGCCGTGATAGCGCACCAGGTCGTCGGAAGTGCGCGTCACCGTGAGGCCGGAGGCCAGGAGCCCCATCTCGAGCTTGCGCAGCGTCTTTTCGCCGCCCCGGTTTGTGTGGGCGATGAGCGCCCGCACGGTGATGCCGCGAGCGGCCGCCGCCTCGAGCGCCTGGATCACCTCGCGTCGATCGAGGCGGAAGATCAACACGTCGATCGACTTCTTCGCCCGCTTGATGGCGCTGACGACAGGTGCGACGCCGGCGTCCGGCTGCACGATGAGCTTCATTACGGAACGGTCCTTGAAGGGTCAGTGTACGCCGTGACCCAACTCAGGAATAATAGCAAGTTACTAGCCAACCCAGCCGTCCACCTCTTCCTTGTCGGTCTCTTGGCGGCGTCGGTGCTTTTCACGACCACCGGGCAGGCGGCCGCGCAGAGACCGGTCAACCCCGGTGCGAAAAAGCTCAAGGAATTTGGCGATCGCATCGGCAAATACGTCGATTTGCAGAACAAGCTCGACGGCCGGCTGCCCTCGCAAGCACCGAGCAACGACCCGGGCAAGGCGGAGGCGCACCGCAAGGCGCTGGCAGACGCCATTCGAAGCGCCCGCGCCGGCGCCCGCATCGGTGACGTATTCGGCGACACCGCCGACCAGTTCCGACTCATCATTGAACAGGACGCGCGCGATCGCTCGGTCCGCGATGCGTTTGCGGCGATGCTGGAGGTCCCCAAGTCGGTGACGCCGCGCGTCAATGCGGAGTATCCGGAACAGGCGCCGCTCGCCACCGTGCCGCCGTTGATCCTCGCGCGGCTCCAGCCGCTGCCCGACGGCCTCGAATACCGCTTCATGGGACGCGATTTGATCCTGCGCGACACCAAGGCCAACCTCATCGTCGACGTCGTCCACGACGCGGTGCCCACGATCCGGCGGTAGAAGCATGCGCAGGCTGCTCGCTCTCCCCTCGCTCGTCGCGCTCGTCGCGCTCGTCTCGCTGGCGCCCCGCGCGCAGGAGCTGACGCTCCCCAACACCGCCGACTCGGTGAAGTTCGCCGCCATGGGCGACAACGGCACCGGCGACGCACCGCAGTACGAAGTTGCCGCCCAGATGGTGGCGTGGCACGCGAAGTTCCCCTTCGACACGGCGATCATGCTGGGCGACAACCTGTACGGCAGCCAGGAGCCGAAGGATTTCGTGCAGAAGTTCGAGCGGCCGTACCAGCCGCTGCTCGCCGCGGGCGTGAAGTTCTATGCCGCGCTCGGCAACCACGACAACCAGACCAACATCTTGTACAAGCCGTTCAACATGGACGGCCAGCGGTTCTACGCCTACAACAAGAAGAACGTGCGCTTCTTCGTGCTCGACACCGACTACCTCGATCCCAAACAGCTGCAGTGGATCGAAACGCAGCTCAAGGACTCCGGGGCGGACTGGAAGATCTGCTACTTTCACCATCCGCTCTATTCCGACGGCGGCCGCCACGGCTCGGAGGTCGATCTCCGGGTCGTCCTCGAGCCGCTCTTCATCAAGTACGGCGTGAACGTCGTCTACTCCGGGCACGATCACGTCTACGAACGCCTCAAGCCGCAAAAAGGGATCTATTACTTCGTGTCGGGAGCGGCGGGACAATTACGGCCGGGCGATCTGCACCGGTCGGCGATGACCGCCGCCGGCTTCGATCAGGATCGAAGCTTCATGCTCAACGAAGTGGCGGGCGACGATCTCTTCTTCCAGGTCATCTCGCGCACCGGCAAGACGGTCGACTCCGGATCCATCCACCGGCAACCCAAACCGCCGCCGTCTTCCTGATTAGCGCAGATAGGCGCGGATACCGCCGCGCAGCGTGCGCGGCAGGCCGATCGTGCGCGTCGGCGTACGGCCGACGTCGTAGTCGTCGTTGAACGTGTTCTCGACCGCGCCGAAGATCTGCACGCCCCGGCCGAGCGGTCGAGACGCGAAGATATCGACGACCGTCGCGCGGCCCAGCAGAAACTGATTGCGGTCGTCGTCGAACTGCGAGCTGTTGAAGCGGAGCTGCAGCGTCGCGAGGATCCCGCCCGGCGCGCTGACGCGAAGCCCGGCCGACGCCTGCGCGCGCGGCACCTGCGGCACACGGTTGCCGGCCAGCCCCGGCTCCTGGGAGTCGGCGAATACGGAATCGACCAGCTCGGCGCCGACCATTGCGCGCACCGCATGCGCGATCTGCCACTCGCCTTCGATCTCGGCGCCGGCGGCGCGGATCGTACCGGCGTTCTGGCGCTGCCGCGTGATGAGCGACGGCGTCGAGCTCTGCGTCACGTTGGTGACCGCGTCGGCCAAGTGACTCCAGAAGCCCACGACGCGGAGGCTGGCGGCGTGCCGGTTCACCGTGATGCCGCCTTCGACGCTCGTCAATCCTTCCGGCTGAAGCCCATCATTCGCCGCGGTCAGCGTGTTCCCCACGCGGAAGCTGCGGTACAGCTCGTTGAGCGTCGGCGTGCGGAACGCCTGCAGCGCCAGCGCGTGGAGCGTCACATGCTCGCCGGCGCGCCACGCCGCCCCGACTTTCGGATCGAACGCGACGACGCCGTGGGTCAGGGACGGATCGCCGGTGGTCTCAGACGACCAGCGATCGACGCGCGCCGAACCGGCGAGAGTCAGCCGATCGGTTGCGGCGAACTCCGCGCGGCCAAACAGCCCGGCGTTCCACTGCACGCCGCCCGCGGAGGTGAACCCGGTTGCCACGCCGCGCGAAAACGGCGTCTCTTCGGTCGACCCGCTGACGTGGCGCGCATCGGTGCCGATCGTCCAGCTCGTCCGCCTGGCGAAGAAATTCCATTGGGCCGCCGCGCCGCTGTTTCTGCTCGGCACGTGCTGGCGCTGCGTCAGCGACTCCGAGGTGCGCGCCGTGACCACGGCACTGAAGCTCTGGTCGTAGCCTTGCGTGCCGCCGTATCCGCGCACGATCCAGACGCCCCCCGCGGCCGTGCCCGAGAGATCCGCGCTCACGCTTCGCGACGCCGTGTTGTTGGTCGTGAGCGGCGTGCCGTTCAGACGGCTTTCCTCAAACACATTGCCGCGCACCGAGGCATGCCACCTGCCCGTCTGGTAGCCGATGTTGGCGTACGCCGTGCGATAGCTCGACGCCGCCGGCGTGTCCACCGGCCCGCGTTCTTCCGGCGCGACGATCACGAAGCCGTCGGTGCGCTGCCACTCGCCAGACGCGAAGGCGCTCCAGCCCTGATGCGCGCCGCCGCCGAAGAGCGACACCCGCGGCGTGTTGCGCGACGCGATCTCGATCGATGCGCGCGCCGTCGGACGGGACGGTGCGAGTGTCAGCACCTGAATCACGCCGCCGACCGCGTCCGCGCCGTACAGATCGCTCGATCCGCCGCGCGCGATCTCGACGCGATCGATCGCCGTCTGCGGCACGCGGTCCCAGTAGATCCAGCCGCCGAAGGCGTCGTTCAGCGGGACGCCGTCGACGATCACGAGCCCCCGGCTCGCGCCGGACGCCGACAACCCACGCATCGTCACACCTTGCGTCGTCGGGTTCGCGACGCGGGACGACGAGCGGCGGAACAGGCTGAAGCCTGGCACCGATTTCAGTTGATCGTCGAGCATCGGCGCCGCGGTCGAATCGAGCATCGCGCGCGTGAGCACGGTCGACGTGCCGGGCGCGTCGGAGCCGCTGGCGCCGCGCGACGCCGTCACGGTCACCGCTTCGAGCAGCGTGGCCGGCCTGAGGACGATGTCGAGCGCACCGGCGTCAGCGGTGAGGCGCCGCTCGGTTTCGGCAAAGCCGCCGGCGCGCACGATCACTACGACGTCGCCGGAAGCGGGCCGCTCCACCGAAAAGCGGCCGTCCGGCGCGGTGGCCGTCTGACGCTCGGCGCCGCCCGCGCGCACGATGACCGACGCGCCAGCCACCACGCCGCCGCTTTCGTCGCGCACGACACCCGACACGGTGCGGGGCGCGCTCTGAAGCCCGAGCGACGCCCAGAGCGACGTGATGACGAGCAGCGTCGCAATCATCGCGCGGGTCCCGCCGAGTGCTTCGTCATGGCTGAAGTGAGGGGATTATAATGCGCGCACGATCAGCCTAGGGGAGAACCATGAGAACCATGCGACTGAAGGCCGTCCTCGCCACTCTGCTCGCCGTCTTCGTCGTCTTCATCGTCCCCAGGGGGGCTCCGGCCGTCCTCATCGCGCAGGATCAGACCGTCCGGATTCACGCGGCGATGATCCTCGACGGCACCGGGGGCGTGCTGAGGAACGCGACCATCGTGGTGCAGGGATCGACGATCGCCGCGATCGACACCACCAACGCGGGCGCGGGGGCAAATGTCACGTACGACCTTGGCGCGCTGACGGTGATGCCGGGGATGATCGACGTCCACGTGCACGTCGGCTGGCACTTCGACAAAGACGGCCGCTACGCCGCGCGCGGGGGCACGCCCGCGCAGGACATCCTGTACAGCGCCGAGAATGCGTACGTCACGCTGATGGCCGGCTTCACGACTATTCAGAGCCCCGGCCAACCCAGCGACGTCGATCTGCGCGACGCGATCGCCCGCGGCGTGCTGCCTGGGCCGCGCATCCTGACCTCGATTCGCACGATCGACGAACGCACCGGTGTGCCGAGGAGCGAGAACCACCTCGCGACGCCGGACGCGCTTCGCGAGTTCGTCCGCAAGCTCAAAGCCGACGGCGCCGACGTCGTGAAGATCTTCGCGTCGGCCAGCATCCGCGACGGCGGTACACAGACGATGACGAACGAGCAGCTGCAGGCCGTATGCGGCGAAGCGAGGGCGCAGGGGCTTCGCACGATGGTGCACGCGCACAGCAGCGAGTCGGTGAAGGCCGCGGTCAACGCCGGCTGCGATCAAATCGAGCACGGCGTGCTCATCGACGACGACACGCTGAAGCTGATGGCGGCGAAAGGCGTGTACTTCGATCCGAACGTCGGCGTCGTCCTGCAGAACTACCTGCGCAACAAGGCGAAGTACCTCGGGATCGGCAACTACAACGAGGCGGGTTTCGCGGCCATGGAGAGAGGCCTCGCCATCAACGCCGCGATGATCAAGAAGGCGGTGGCGACGCCGAATCTGAAGCTCGTGCTGGGCACCGACGCCGTGGCCGGAGCCCACGGCCATAACGCCGACGAGCTGGTGGAGCGCGTGCGGCAGGGCAATCAGAAGCCGATGGACGCGATTATCTCAGCGACCTCGCTCTCGGCGCAGTCGCTGCATCTGGGCGAGACGATCGGCACGATCGCCCCAGGCCGGGAAGCCGACATCATCGCCGTGGACGGCGACCCGACCTCCGACATCACCGCCGTCACGCGCGTCAGGTTCGTGATGAAGGGCGGCCACGTCTTCAAGCGTTAGTGCTTGAACCGCTCGCGACGCGCGATCATCTCCGTGACACCGACCTCGAGCGCGTGCACGAGCGCAATCGTCTGCTTGCCGGCCGGAATCGTCTGCAAGTACGCGATGATCGACGGACGCTCGATGCACAGCTCGCGAATGTGCATTTCCGTCGCCAGGACTTCCACCGTCTGGTCGGCCGAGTCGCCGATGGGGCCGAGCGTCTCCGGCGAGTTGGTGAATGACACGGTTGATACCCTCCCAGCCACCTCTTTCCGCAAGTGCGATGCCAGCTGTTTCGAGTGCGATTGTGGGGCACGAGAAGATCGTGCTGTCTCGAAACGGCTCACATAATGACGATATTGTGAGCTGAGTGCGTTATTCTGGTCTGTCGCCAGAGTCCGCTATCGTCGGCCCAGCCGCGCGATGAGATCCGCCATGTCGGCGGGCATCGGCGCTTCGAATTCCATCACACGCCCGTCGAACGGATGGCGGAATGACAGCCGGTAGGCGTGGAGCGCCTGGCGCGGGAAGTTGATCGAGCGCAGATGATCGGGCCCGAAGACGTACCGCCGCTCGCCGACGAGCATGTGGCCGCGCAGCCGCGCCTGCAGGCGAATCTGATTGCGCTTGCCCGTAACGAGCCGGACCTCGATGAGCGACGCGTCGCGGAACGACTCGATGACGCGGTACTCGCTCGCCGCCTCCTTGCCGCGCGGATCGCGCGGGCTCGTTTCCTTCTGAATGAGCGCATCCTGATCCCACACGAGATGGTCGCGCCAGGTTCCCGCCGGCGGATGGGGATGGCCGTAGACCACCGCGCGATACACGCGCTCCGGCTCGTGGCGCTTGAACTGCTCCTTCAGCCGCGCCTGCGCGTCGGCGCGTTTGGCGAACACGACGAGCCCTGAGGTATCGCGGTCGATGCGGTGCACGACGAAGGGCCGCCGCTGGCCGCGCGTGCGGAGATGATCTTTGATTTCCTCGTACACCGACGGCGCGTCGCTCCGGCGCTCGAGCGGGACGACGAGCAGCCCGGCCGGCTTGTTCAAGACCAGCAGCGCATCATCCTCGTAGATGATGCGGAGATCGCGCGACGGTCCGATCGCGGGACGCCGCTTCGCCGTGCCGGGGCGGTCCATCCAGACGCGGACGACGTCGCCGGCGCGGAGGCGCGTGCCCGCGGCGTCGGCGCCGGCCTCCACGCCGTTGACGAACACCTTGCCGCGCGCGATCGCCGTGACGGCGCGCGCGCGCGAGCCGAGGCGTTCTCGGGCGGCGAGAAACTTATCGAGCCGGGTTGCGGACGCGTCCGCGCCGGCCGTCCATTCGGTGTCCGCCATCGAGATGTGACGAGAGTATAAAAGACGACGGCGATCGACGTCAGTAGAAATCGTGCGCGTCGAAGTCGACGTCGGCGCCGCGCATCCCCTGCACCTGTTCGGCGCGGATGGAGGTGACACCGTCCTGATTCTGCAGCACGCCTTCCACCACGAGGAACGGTTCGTCGATGATGACGAGGCGGTCGCGCGCGAAGAGATCCGGCCGCACGATGATGTTCGCGATCCCGGTTTCGTCTTCGAGCGTGAGAAAGACGAAGCCCTTCGCCGTGCCGGGACGCTGGCGCGTGATGACCATGCCGGCGACGCGCACGCGGCGGCCCTGGCGCGTGGCGCGGAGATCGGACGCGCGCAGCACGCCGCGCATCGCCAGCTCGTCGCGGCGCAGCGCCATGGGGTGGCGGCCGACGGTGAGGCCCGTGCCGGCGTAGTCGGCCACGAGACGCTCGGCTTCGGTCATCGGCTTGAGTGGGCAGTCCACGACGTCCGGCGCAGAACCCGCGGAACTCGCAGAAAGCTCTTGATAAAAATACTCTGCGTGTTCAGCGAGTTCTGCGCTGTTCGTCGTCTCCGTCGTCGTGAACAGCTCCCCGCTGGGCCTGATCGCCCGTTCGGCCTGCCAGAGCGCGGAGCGCCGGTCGTATCCGAATGCATTGAGCGCACCGATGTCGGCGAGGGTGACGATTTCATCGCGGCGCAGGCCGCTCTGTCGGATCAGATCGTCGAGCGAGGCAAATCGTTTCTTGTCACTCGAGGGGTCGGCGGCCCAGTCGTGCGAGCAGGTGTTGCAGAACCATCGCGACGCATTGACGCGTTCGATCAGTGAGGGGTCGTCACAGCCGCATTTCGGACACGGGGTTATTTCAACATTGTCCCTCGGCCTCGCGCGTAGACGCTCGGCCTCGGGTGAAGGCTGTGTCGCGATCGTTTTGCCAACTTGCTCGCGCAAACCGTTTACATATCGCAAGCCGAGTCTGATCGAGCCGTCGGCCTCCACCGTGCAGTCCCACTGCGACACCTGCACGTCGATCGGATGGAACCGGACGCCGCGGCGCTGGGCGTCCTTGACGAGCGTCGACGGATGATAAAAGCCCATCGGCTGGTTGTTGAGGAGCGCGGTATAGAACGCCGCGGGATAATGCGCCTTGAGATACGCGCTCGCGTACGCCAGCAGCGCGAAGCTCGCCGCGTGCGACTCGGGAAATCCGTACAACGCGAAGGACGCAATCGACCTGACGATCTCCTCGGCCGCCTCGCCCTCGATGCCCTGCCGCGCCATCCCCTCGCGCAACTGCATCTCGACGGGCTTCATCCGCCGCTCGGATCGCTTGAACCCGAACGCGCGCCGCAGCTCTTCGGCCTGTCCGCCGCTGAACCCGGCGGCGACCATCGCCATGCGCAGCAACTGCTCCTGAAAGAGCGGCACGCCGAGCGTCCGCGCGAGGATCGGCTCGAGCGAGGGATGCGGATAGCGCACCGGCTCGCGGCCGGCGCGGCGGTTCAAATACGGGTGGACCATCTGGCCGACGATCGGCCCGGGCCTGATGATCGCCACCTGCACGACGATGTCATAGAAGCAGGCGGGCTTGAGTCGCGGCAGCGTCGCCATCTGCGCGCGCGATTCGACCTGGAAAACGCCGATCGTGTCGGCCTCGCAGAGCATCTGGTAGACGGCCGGATCATTTTGCGGCAAATGCGCCAGATCGAGGTTGGGCACGAGCGTCAGCGAATCCTGGATCACCGCCATCATGCCGAGGCCGAGCAGATCGACCTTGACGATCCCCATGTCGGCGCAGTCGTCCTTGTCCCACTGCACGACGACGCGGCCCGGCATGCTCGCGTTTTCGAGCGGCACGACGGCGTCGAGCTGCCCCTGGCAGATCACCATGCCGCCGGAATGCTGGCCGAGATGACGCGGCAGATCCTGCATCTCGCCCCACAGGCGCGCGAAATGGCGCACGCGGTCGGCATGCAGATCGAGGCCGACCGACGCGAGATGGCGCGGCAGCGCGTCGGCCGGATCGGTGAACTCGAAATTATTCATCACCTTCGCCAGCCGATCGATCTGCGCCGGCTCGAACCCGAGCGCCTTCCCCACTTCGCGCGCGGCGCTTCGCCCGCGGTAGGTGATGACGTTGGCCGTCATCGCGGCTCCGAACCGGCCGTATTTCTCGTACACATGCTGGATGACGCGCTCGCGGCGATCGCCGCTCGGCAGATCGAGATCGATGTCGGGCCACTCGCCGCGCTCTTCGGACAAAAACCGCTCGAACAGCAGATCCATGCCGACCGGATCGACCGCCGTGATCCCGAGGCTGTAGCACACGGCGCTGTTGGCCGCGCTTCCGCGTCCCTGCACGAGAATGTCCTGCTGCCGGCAGAAATTGACGATGTCCCAGACGATGAGGAAGTAGCCGGCGAGGGCGAGCTTCTCGATGAGATCGAGCTCGCGCGCAATCTGCGCGCGCGCGCGATCGTGATACGGCCGGTACCGCTCGCGCGCCCCGACCTCCGCCATCTTGCGCAAAAACGACGCCTGCGTCTCGCCCGGCGGCACCGGGTAGTCGGGAAACCGGTAGCCGAGATCGGCCATCGTGTACTGCAGCCGATCGGCGAGCTCGCGCGTCGCGCGCACCGCGTCCGGCAGATCGCTGAAGAGCGCCGCCATGTCGGCCGACGGCTTCAAGTACCGCTCCGCGTTCGGCGCCAAGCGGCGGCCGGCCCGCGCCAGGTCGGTGTGATGGTGAAGGCAGGTGAACACGTCGAAGAGCGGCCGCTCGGCGGGCGTCGCGAAGCGGACGCCCCCGGTCGCGACGACCGATACGCGAAACGCCGAGGCGAGCGCGACGAGCGCCTGGATGTCGGCTTCTTCCTCGCGGCGCAGATGGCGCTGCAGCTCGACGTACACCTGATCGCGGCCGAAGATGCCCGCGACGCGATCGAGCAGGCCGCCGACCCCATACCGGCGGCCGTCGAGCGCCGTACGGCCGACGAGCGCGACGAGGCCGCGCGTGCGGCCGTCGAGCTCGTCGAGGGCGAGCGCGCCTTCGCCTTTCGGCGCGCGCATCTTCATCGTGGTAATCAGTCGGCACAGGTTCCTGTACCCGTCGGCTGATTCGCATAACACCGGCAACAACCAGCTTCCCGCCCCTCCCGTCTCCCCAATCGTCAGCTCCGCGCCGATGATCGGACGGATGCCGGCCGCGAGCGCCGCTTTGTGGAAGCGTGGCGCGCCGTAAACGCCGTCGCGATCGAGCAGCGCGATCGCGGGATAGCCGAGCGCCGCGGCGCGATCGACGAGCGTCTCGGGCAGCGACGCGCCCTGCAGAAAGCTGAAGGCGGAGGCGGTGTGGAGTTCGATATACACGGGGAACATGGTGATGGGGTGATGGGGTGATGGGGGTGATGGGGTGATGGAGTGATAGCAGAACGTCAGTCCACAATCGCGTCGATGAACCAAGCGTCGGTCTCGCGATCGCGAAAAATGCGATAGACGGCGCCGTCGCTGAGCGCCACGTCCCATTCGTCTCGATTCCATTCTTTACTGTCTCGCGGGGTGCTTTCTTCACGCGCGTGGGGCCCCACCCCCACGCGTTCTGGCTCACGGCTGTCCCCGCTCGCCCCAACGGCTTCGCTGTCCCTCGGCCTCGAGCGTAGGCTCTCGGCCTCGGGTGTCAGCGTCCACCAGTTCCCCGACGTGCGCCACGGACCCGCGCACCGCGTCACCTGTCCGCCGGCAAATCCGCGGCGATCGGTGGTGACGCGCACGAGGCGATCGTCCTCGATCGCCACGCGCGCGGGCACCGGCTGGCGACAGCGCCGCAATGCAGAAATGAATGTGGAGTGACAGCCTTCACCCGAGCGCGAGAGTCTATGCTCGAGCGCGAGGGACAGCGAAGCCGCAGGGGCGAGCGGGGGTGGAGCCCCGCGAGAAGTAAGAAAAGATGACGTAACGCTCGCAAACTCTCGCATCGCAAACGCCCCTGGACGATACGAATCGACCGCCTCCGGCGCGCCGATCCGGTCCTGCCCCATCAACGCGCCGAGGCGCGCCATGAGCGTCGACAGCTGCTCGGGCGTGGGCATCGCGCGCGTGAACAGCGTGTGCTGCAGCACGCGGCCCGGCGTCGGGTCGATGACGACCGTGACGCGGTCGATCGCCGCCGGGGGCGGATGCGATTCGAGATCGAGCAGCGCCAGCGTGCGCAGCGTCCGCACGTCGCGGATGGGCGCCGGCAACTCGAGGCGGCGTGCGTGCACCTCGTGTGTGACGAGGCCGAGCCGCACGTGCAGTACCGCCGCACCGCGATCGCGCCGCTCGAGCCGCGTCGACAGCGGCTCGAGCAACCGCGTCAGCACGAACGACAGCGGCTCGAGCCCGTCGATCGGCCAGTCGAGATCGATCGACCCGTCGAAGCGCTCCTCCGCCAGATCCGGTATCAGCGGGCGGACATCGTCGCCGCGCGCGAGCGTCTGCCACAGGAGGCCTTGTTGACCGAGCCGTGCAGCCAGCTCGGAGGCGGGCAGCGCGGCGAGCTCCCCGAGCGTGTTGAGGCCCCAGGCGCGAAAGATCGCGACGGCTTCGCTGTTCCTCGCGCTCGAGCGTAGACGCTCGCGCTCGGGTGTCATCTTTTCCAGAATCCCGATCGGGAGCAGCGCCAGCGCGTCGGCCTCACGGCCCCGATCGACCACCGTGACGCCGGGCCGTGCGTACGCGAGGATCCGCGCCGCCGTGCACGTGCCGGCCAGCGCCACGTGGACGCGCACGCCGCGGCGGGCGGCGTCCCGCGCGAGCGCGTCCCCGATCGCGCGGGACGCGCCGAAGAGACGGCCGACCCCGCTCACGTCGATCACCACCAGGTCGTCGCCCTGGCGCTCGTAGCGCGGCGAGAACTCGCGCGCGATCGCGAGTAGGGGCGGAGCTTGCCTGTCCTGAGCGATAGCGAAGGGCTCCGCCCGCTCGGGCCGACCAAGGTCGGCCCCTACGTGTCCGTGATCCTCAGGCGCAGGTGGTCGATAGAGACACGCGTACATCGGCTTGCTCCTGCGATCGCGCGCGGCTGCGCACGACGCGCGCGTCGACATCGAGACCATCGAACACGCGACCGCTGAATCGAACCCCGAATCCCGAATCCCGAATCCCCAGCTGCAGCGTCAACCCCGCCGAGCTGCGCGCCAGCCGCTCGCCGCCCACGAGCACGCACGTCGTCTGGCTCCCTTCGAGCATGCGCTGCAGCCGCAGCCACGTCGTGAACGGAAGACGGCGGATCGCATCGGACGGCGCGTCGGCGGCGTCGAAGGCGACGAGGCCGAAGTTGCCGGCCTGCAGGACGAGCGTGAGCGCGTTCACCGCCTGCTCGAGCGCGCGCTGATTCAGATCGCGGCAGAGCCCCGGATTCATCACGACGTGGCCGCGAATCCAGAGCAGCCGATCGAGATCGATCCCGGCCGCCTGCGCCGACGCGACGTCGAAGCGATCGAGCACATCGACGAGCGCGACGAGCTCGCCGCGCGCGGTCGCCGCGGCGAGCATCCGCAGCAGGAGGCTCGTGCGCCCCGAGGATCGCGGGCCGACCAGCTCCGACAACTGCCCGCGCGGCAGGCCGCCGCCCAGTCGCGCGTCGAGCGTCGAAAGGCCGGTGGCGGACACGGCGAGATCGTCGCGCGGGCCGGTGTCCCCAGGGGCGGACGACACCGGTGGCAGCGCCGTCGTCAGCGTGCGATCGAGCTTCCTGGCCCGAAGCAGCGATTCGAGGTCGGCGCGCGCGAGTCCAAGCATTGTTTGATTCCTGAGTTTCGCTTTTTCTTCGCCCTTCGAAACAGCACTATAACGCACCCGTCCCGTCCGATCAAGGGGTGTCGAGTGGGTTAAGATATCGAACGCGCCCCTTCTAGAACCTCTTGGCCGAATCCTCGAAAGCTCAGCCGACCACGACCACCAACGCCGCTGCCGTGCCGCCCTCCTCCTTTGGCGCCCGCACGATGCGCCGGATGCTGACCGCTTTCACGTACCGCGATTTCCGCGTGCAGTGGTTCGGCGCCTGCACCTCGAGCATCGGCACGTGGATGCAGATCGTCGCGCAGAACTGGCTCGTCCTCACGCTGACCAAGTCGCCGTTCTACCTGGGTCTCGACGCGTTCCTGCAGCAGCTGCCGATCATGCTCTTCACGCTCATCGGCGGCGTGCTCGCCGATCGGCGCGATCGCCGGCGGACGCTGATTGCCTCGCAGTACGTGCAGATGGCGACGTCGGGCACGCTCGCACTGCTCATGTACCTGCACGTCGTGCACGTCTGGCACATCCTGATGCTGTCGTCGATCACGGGCTTCGCGCAGGCGTTCGGCGGCCCGGCGTATCAGTCGCTCATTCCGTCGCTCGTCGACAAAAAAGATCTGCCCAACGCCGTCGCGCTCAACTCGATCCAGTTCAACGTCGCCCGCGTGCTCGGCCCCTTGCTCTTCGGCGCGACGCTGGTCGTGTTCGGGAAGTGGGGCTACGACGAGCCGCAGGCGATGAACGCCTGCTTCGCGCTCAACGCGCTGTCGTTCGTCGTGGTGATCAACACGCTGATGATGCTGCGGGTGAAGCACATCCCGCCGGCGGCCTCGAAGGGCATGCGGGACGAGCTCCAGAGCGGGCTCTCCTACGTGCGACATCACCCCAGCCTCAAGGCCTTCATCGTCCTGGCGGCGGCGACGACGTTCCTCGGGTTCGCGCTGCTGACGTTCCTGCCGGTGTTCGCGCAGCAGGTATTTCACGAAGGCGCCGGCACCTACAGCCGTCTGATGGCATTTTCGGGCGCCGGTTCGATCCTCGGCGCGCTGACGGTCGCGTGGCTGGGCAAGTTCAAGCGGATGGGACTGACAGCGCTGCTGATGCAGGCGGTGTACGGCGCGCTCATCGTCGCCTTCGCCGTCTCGCGCGTGCTGTGGCTGAGCGATATCTTCCTGTTCCTCACCGGTGCGGCGCTGATGGTGGTGTTTTCGACGGTGACGTCGCTCGTCCAGATGATCGCGCCCAACGAAATGCGCGGGCGCGTGATGAGCATCTACATGCTCGCGTTCCGCGGCGGCATGCCGCTCGGCAGCCTGGTGAGCGGCTATCTGGCGACGCTCATCGGCGCACCGAAGGTCATCGCCGTCAACGGCGTGCTGCTCATCGCCGTGGCCGGGTACTTCCTCGTGCGCAGCCACGGCGTCCGGGAAGCCTGAACACCATCATTACGGCACGGACCGACCGACGGTGCCGACCGCGGCCATCTCGTACACCAGCACGCGGAAGGTCCCGGGAATGGCCTTCGGCCGTCCCTGCTGGCCAGGGATGAGGGCCTCGAAGTCGGGAACCGCAAGATAGATGCGATGCGTGCGTGGATCGAGCGTCATCGTTCGTGCGTATGGCCGCGTCGCCAGCGTTTGGACCGTCGTGAGCGAGGTGGGCGACTCCTCGCGAGCGACCGTCACCGTCCCCTCGCCAGTCGAGCTGAAGGCGAGCTTCGAGCCGGGATCGTACCAGGTGGAATCCGTGCCGGCGCCGATTGGCACCTGCGCGAGCACCTTGCCGTTGGTGGCATCGACCATGACCATCAGCTTGTTGCGGCAGCCGACAAACAGGCGCTGGTGCTCGAGATCGATCGCCAGCCCTGACTGATTCTCCCCCGGCTCGATCGACCACGTGTCTGTCAGCTTCCGGCTGGCCGTATCAATCACGGCGATGGCGTTCTTGTCCTGGAGATTCACATACACTTTGCCGTGCGCCGCATCGACGACCGTGGCCTGCGGCGTGCCGCCAAGCGGGAATTCCGCGACGATGGCACCGCTGTTCGCGTCGAACGCCGTCGCCGTCTTGCCGGCCTTGGCGAAGGCATACGCGACGTGATGGACCGGGTCGTAGGCGATGGTGTCAGGATCGGCGCCGGTCGAGACCTTCTGGAGCGTCTTGAGCGTGGCGAGATCGACGATGCTGACGGTGTTATCCCCGCCATTCGCGACGAACCCACGGCCGAGATCGGACGCGACCGTCAGGCCGTGGACGCCGGGGGTCTCGGTGATTTCGCCCGCGATCGTGTCCTGCTGGGTATCGACGACCACGATCCGAGTGCCGTGAGACACAAACAGGCGATGCGCCATGGGATCGACGGACAGGTAATCCCAACCGCCTTCACCGCCGATCGCGATCTCCTTCACGAACCGATACGGGCCGTCCTGCGCGTCGACGCCGGGGCGTGGCATGAGCATGGCGAGCAGGAACACGAACGTGATGCGTTTCATTGCGGACTCCTGTCAGCTAACGGAAACACCGCGTCATCGCCCCGGCCGATACAGCAGCACTTCCGCGCGCTCGAGCGTAATCAATCCATCGCCGACCATCGCCTCGAGATCCGGCATGAACGCCTCGATCTTCTCCGGCGCATCCACGATCTCGATGATGATCGGCAGATCCTGCGACAGCTCCAGCAGCTTCGCCGTGTGAATGCGGCTGTGGGCGCCGAAACCCATGAAGCCCTTGACCACGGTGGCGCCCGCCAACCCGCGCTTGCGCGCCTCGACGACGATCGCCTCGTAGAGCGGCTTCCCCTGCCAGTAATCCGCTTCGCCGATGAAGATCCGGAGAAGTTTGCCTTCGCTGGGAATAGTCATCTTTGCACGTCTTTCCGCTTCGTCAGCTGCTGATCACGAAGCCGGCCCAGAGTCCGATCAGGCCGGCCACCACCTGCCCCACGATGTTCACGGAGGCGGCGAGGAACTGGCCGTCGCGCAGCATCATGAAGCTCTCGTACTCAAACGACGAAAAGGTCGTGAAGCCGCCGAGGACGCCAATCAGCAGGAACGCGCTCGCTCGCGGCGAGAGCACGAACCGCTGCTGCGCCGCGCCGACGATGACGCCGAAGACGATGCAGCCGGCGAGGTTGACGGCAAATGTCCCGACGCCCAGGAGCGATGCCGACACGCGCAGCACGAACGAGGAAAACAGATAGCGTGCGACCGAGCCGAACGCGCCGCCGATGGCGATGAGGAAGAGAGTCACGTATAATGGCCGCGCGAATTATGCCATTTTTTGAAATCGCAACGGGATCGACGCTCGGGGCGCTGCTCGGCATGCGCCACGCGCTCGAACCCGACCACCTCGCCGCCGTGTCGACGCTCATCAGCGACGAGCGCGGCTCGTTCCGGGGGGCGTTCCTCGGGCTGTGCTGGGGCCTCGGGCACACGTTCGCGCTCGTCGTGGTCGGCGGCGTGCTGATTCTGCTGCGCGCCGAAATGCCGCCGAGAGTCGCCGACCTCTTCGAGTTCGGCGTGGCGATGATGCTGATCGCGCTGGGGCTGCGCGCCATCAGCCGCGCGGCGCGTCAGGGCGTGGCCGGTCCCTCCGCGCTGCACCAGCATGGGCCGGTCGTCCATCGGCATCCGGGCATCGCGCCGCACGTGCACGTCGGGCACTTCACGCTCGCGCGGCGGCCGCTGTTGGTCGGCGTCGTCCACGGCCTCGCCGGCAGCGGCGCGTTGACGGCGCTCGTGCTCGCGACGCTGCCGTCGGCCGCGGCGCGCATCACCTACATGACGCTCTTCGGGCTCGGCTCGACGCTCGGCATGGCGGCGCTGTCGGGGCTTCTGGGATGGCCGCTGGCCCGCATCGGCGGCGAGACCCGCACGCTCCGCACGATCTCGCTGGTCGTCGGATGCGTGTCGACCGTGCTGGGTGTCTTCTGGGGCGTTCCGCTCGTCGGCCGCCTCATTGGGTAGCGCTACCTCACCGCAATCGTCCACGTCACCGGCACCGACGCCGGAATGAAACAGACGCGATCGTCGCAGGCCTGGTACTTCACGATGCCGGTCAGCGTCAGCGTGCTCGCCGTCTTCACCGTGCGCCCGATCGACACGTCTTCCACGAGCCGGAACGGCTGCTGATAGACCGGCACGTTCTCGCCATCGAAGACCAGCAGGTCCGATTTCGGATACTTCAGAGCGGCAAACGTAACGCCGGGCCGCGGATCCATCTTCACGACGATCGGCACGTAGTCTTTCGCGCCGGGCGCATACACGTGGATGCCCGGCTTGGGCACGATGTCGAGAAAGAGCGACACCTTCGACCCGCGCGCGGCCGTGGCCGCACTCGAGGTCGCGCGCACGGCCAAGTGCTGGGGCGCCTGCGGAGACTGCAACAGCGATAGGAGCAGCAGGATGATCGGCATCAGCCAACCATTCTATCGCCCTGTCGAGCTGTCCTCAGAAGTAGAATTGACACCGCATGCCCAGCCGCATCCTCGTGGTCGAGGACGATCCGGATATCGCGCAGCTCGTCGCGCGATATCTCGAGAAGGCCGGCTTCACGACGGACGTGATCGCGTCGGGCCGCGACGCGCTCGGCGCACTCGCCGCGCGGCCGCCCGATCTCCTGATCCTCGATCTCATGCTGCCGCACGTCGACGGCCTCGAGATCTGCCGCGTCGTGCGCGGCCACGAGAAGACGGCGGCGATCCCGATCATCATGCTGACGGCCCGCGCCGAGGAGTCCGATCGCATCGCCGGGCTCGAGATCGGCGCCGACGACTACCTGGCGAAACCGTTCAGCCCGAACGAGCTCGTGGCGCGGGTGCGCGCGCTTCTGCGCCGCGCCGCGCGAGGCGCCGCGCCCGCGGGACAGACGGTCACGTACGGGTCGATCGTCGTCGATCCCGGGCGGCACATCGTGTCGTCGAACGGCGAGCCGGTCACGCTCACGGCAAAGGAGTTTCTCCTGCTCGAGTACCTGTTGGCGCACCGGAGCCGTGTCCTGTCCCGTGACGTGTTGTTGACCGATGTCTGGGGATACCGCTACACGGGCGGCACACGGACGGTGGACGTTCACGTCCGCCGGTTGCGCGAGAAGCTGCCGCTGCTGGCCGACGCGCTCGTGACGGTCAAGCAGTTCGGCTACAAGCTGCGCCAATCGCCGGGCGCCGCCGACTGACGACTGGTGACTGACGACTGATGACTGTGTCCTTTCGCGGGAAGCTCTTTCTCGCGGCCTTCTCCGCCGCGCTCATCGCGCTCGTCGTCGCGGGCGTGCTGTTCGCCCAGTCGATGCGCGAGCGCACCGATCGCCAGATCGAGGGCACGCTCGTCGCCGAGGCGACGCTCACCGCGGAGCTTCTCGCACGCAGCGCCCGCCCCGAAACGATTTCGACGGTGCCCTCGCTCCAGGAGGAAGCAAGCCGCATCGGGGCGCTGCTCGGCGCGCGCATCACCTTCATCGGGCCCGACGGCGTCGTCGTCGGCGATTCGGCCGAGACACTGGCAGGCCTGGCCGCGATGGAAAATCACGCCTTGCGGCCGGAGGTCGTCGAGGCGAGGGCGAGCGGACTCGGCCGTGCGCGGCGCCACAGCGAGACGCTGAAGATCGACATGCTGTACGTGGCGGTGCCGGTGCATCATCCGGCGATTGCGTTCGCGCGAGTGGCGCTGCCGCTCACCACCGTCCGGCAGCAGCTCCAGACGATCGTGAACGCGACGCTCCTGGCGCTCGCCCTGGCGCTCGTCGGCGCCGCGGGAATCGCGTGGCTGATTTCGGGCCGCATGGGGCTGCGCGTGCGGAGCATCGCCGAGGTCGCGACGCGTTATCGCCGCGGCGACCTGACGCCGCCGCGGCTCGATTACGGGGGTGACGAGCTCGGCACGGTGGCGCGCGTGCTGGACGACTCGGTCCAGGATCTCGGGCGCCGCCTCGAGGAGCTGGCGCGCGATCGCGCCCGGATGGAAGCGATTCTCGCCGGCATGATCGAAGGCGTCATCGTCATCGATCCGCAGGGCCGGCTGCAGATGGTCAACGACGCGGCGCGGCGGATGCTGCGGCTCGAGGAGTTCGCGCCCGGGCGCCACTACCTCGAGACGATCCGCCACCCGGCGATCGCCGGGCTCGTCGGCGCCGCGCTCGGCGGCGCGACGCCCGACGCGCTCCAGCTCTCGCCGCCACGCGATCCGTCGCGCACGATCATGGCCAGGGCGGCGCCGGCCGCCTCAGGCCGCGGGCACGGCGCCGTGCTGGTGCTGCACGACATCACCGAGCTGCGGCGGGCCGATCAGATGCGGCGTGATTTCGTCGCCAACGTGTCGCACGAGCTCCGGACGCCGCTCACCGCCATCCGCGGCTACGTCGAAGCGCTCGCCGAGGGTGACGTCAACGCCGAGGACAGCCGGCGCTTCCTCGAGATCATCGCGCGCCACACGCAACGCATGGAAGGGCTCGTCAAGGATCTGCTGCGCCTGGCGCGGCTCGACGCCGGCCAGGAGACGCTCGACGTCTCCGAGTACGACGCGCGCGGCCTCGTCCAGGCGGTCATTGGCGATCTGGCGCCGGCGCTCGAGCGGCGCGGCCAGCGCGTCGAGGTGACCATCGCCGCCGGCGCGGAAACGCTGCGCGGCGACGCCGCGAAGCTGCAGGACGCGCTGCGCAATCTCGTCACCAATGCGATGACCTACGCGCCGGAGCGGACCGGTATTCAGATCGACGTGTCGCGGGAGGGGGGCCAGATGCGGGTGTCGGTCTCCGATGAAGGCCCGGGCATTCCCGAAGAGGACTTGTCGCGCGTGTTCGAGCGCTTCTACCGCGTGGACAAATCGCGGGCGCGCGACCCGGGAGGCACCGGCCTCGGCCTCGCGATCGTCAAGCACCTGGTCGGCTTGCACGGCGGCGAGGTGCGCGCGGAAAACCGCGCCGAAGGCGGCGCGCGGTTCACGATTCTTCTGCCTTAGTGCGCTCCCGCCAGCGCCAGCAGCTTGTAGGTGGTGGCGGCGATCAAGAACGCCGCGGGAATCGTGAGCACCCACGCCCACACAATCTGGCGGGCGACGCCCCACCGCACGGCCGACACGCGCCGTGTCGAGCCGACGCCGACGATCGACCCGGTGATCGCGTGGGTCGTGCTCACCGGCACGCCGAAATGCGTCGCCGTCAGGAGCGCGAGCGCCGCGCCGGTTTCCGCGGCGAATCCGCTGACCGGCTGCAGTTTGGTGATCTTCGATCCCATCGTGTGGATGATGCGCCACCCGCCGGCGAGCGTGCCGAGCGCGATCGCCGCGTGCGCGATCAGGATCACCCAGAACGGAATAAAGAACTTCTCCATGTAGCCGGCCGCGAACAAGACACCCGCGATGATGCCCATCGTCTTCTGCGCGTCATTCGCGCCGTGGTTCAGGCTGAAGAAGGCCGCGGACACGAGCTGGAGCTTCCGGAACCACCGATCCACGCGCGACGGCGGCGTCCACCGGAAGATCCAGAAGATGGCGGTCATCAGGAGCAGGCCGGCGACCAGGCCGATGAGCGGCGACAGGAAGATGAAGAGGATCGTCTTGCTCCAGCCACCGGGGATGACGGCGGCGAAACCGGCCTTGGCCACCGCGGCGCCCGCGTAGCCGCCGATGAGCGCGTGCGAGGAGCTCGTCGGCAGCCCGAAATACCACGTGATCAGATCCCACAGGATCGCCCCGGAGAGGCCGCCGAACACCACGGCAAACGTCACGATGTGGATGTCGATCATCCCGGCCCCGACCGTGTTCGCGACGGCGGTGCCGAAGGTGAACGCGGCGACGAAGTTGAAGAAGGCCGCCCAGATCACCGCTTTGCCAGGCGACAGCACGCGCGTGGACACGACAGTGGCGATCGAATTGGCCGCGTCGTGAAAGCCGTTGATGAAGTCGAAGAGCAGCGCGACGAGGATGAGCGCGATGACGACGTAGAGCATCGCTACCCGTGTTTGACCATGACGCCCTCGATGACGTTGGCGACGTCCTCGCAGCGATCGGTGGCGTCCTCGAGGAAATCGAGCGTCTCCTTCCACTTCATCACGCTGATCGGGTCGCGCTCGTCGTCGAAGAGGCGCATGACGGCCTGCTGATGGGTGCGGTCGGCTTCGTTCTCGAGGCGGTTGATCTCGACCGAGTGCGCCGCGACGCCTTTGGTCTGCTCGAGCGCGGCGAGCGCGAGGCGGACTTCGGTCGTGCAGGAGGAGATGATGTGCGCCAGCTCGCGCGCGCCAAACAGCACGCGATCGAGGCGGTACATCCGCACCAGCGTCGCCGACGCGTCGATCGCGTCCATCACGTCGTCGAGCGACCGCGCCAGCGCGTGGATGTCCTCGCGATCGATCGGCGTGACGAACGTCCGGTTCAGCCGCTGGATGATCTCGTGCGTCAGGAAGTCGCACTTGTGCTCGACCTCCTTGATCTCGTCCGCCTTGTCCCAGATCGGATGGTCGGCCGCGAGCATTTCCTCGAGCAGCCGCGAGCCCTTCAGCAGCTCATCGGCCATGGCGAGGAAATCGTCGTAGAACTTCTCTTCCCGCGGAATCAGACGAAAACGCACGCGTCGCCCCCCTTCAGCTCCGCCGGACGGAGCCGAAACCCGAGGATTGTAGCAGATTCGTTTACACAGCCGTTATACGCCGCGGTGTACCATTTACGTTGCGCATGGCTGTGAACAACGAGGTGCTGGCGCTGATTCTCGGAGGCGGACGGGGCTCGCGCCTCTTCCCGCTGACGCAGCACCGGTCGAAGCCGGCGGTCCCCATCGGGGGCAAGTACCGGCTGATCGACGTGCCGGTGAGCAACTGCCTGCACGCCGACATTCGTCGCATCTTCGTGCTGACGCAATTCAACTCCGCTTCGCTGAACCGCCACATCGCGCAGACCTATCGGATGGATCTCTTCAGCCAGGGATTCGTCGAGATTCTCGCCGCCGAACAGACGCCCGACAACCCGAACTGGTTCCAAGGCACGGCGGACGCCGTCCGCCAGGCCGCCCGCCACTTCGCGCGCTACGACGCCGACTACTACCTGATTCTCGCCGGCGATCATCTCTATCGGATGGATTACGGCGAGCTCATCGAGGACCACATCGACCACAAAGCCGACATCACGATCGCCGCGCAGCCGGTCGCCGTCTCCGACGCGTCGGCGATGGGGATCTTCAGCTTCGATCGAGCCGGCCGTATCGTCGCCTTCGAGGAGAAGCCGAAGGCGGAACGGCTCGCCGACATCGGCCGCAGCATTCCGAGCGGCGCGACGTTCGCGGCGCACGCGCCGGACAAGCCGTTCGTCGCCTCAATCGGCATCTACGTGTTCTCGCGCGACGTCCTGCTCGACATCCTCGAGCGCGACGCCGCGACGGACTTCGGCCGCGAAGTGATCCCCGCCGCGATCGATCGCTACCGCGTGCACGCGCATCTCTATCGCGGCTACTGGGCGGACGTCGGCACGGTGGGCTCTCTCTACAACGCCAACATCCAGCTCACGCGCCGCGGCGCGCCGTTCACCTTCTACGACCCGCGCCGGCCGGTGTACACGCACCCGCGCTTTCTGCCAGGCTCGCACGTCAGCGACTGCACGCTGCGCGACGTCATCCTCGCCGAAGGCTGCCACGTCGATCGGTGCTTGGTCGAAGAGTCGGTGATCGGGATCCGCACCAGCATCCAGCCCGGCGCCGAAATCCGCCGGTCGGTGCTCCTCGGCGCCGACTTCTACGAGGCCGACGACGACGCGACGGCGCGAGGGGATGGTCCGCGCCTGGGCATCGGCCGCGACGTCGTGCTCGACCGCGTCATCGTGGACAAGAACGCGCGCATCGGCGACGGCGCCCGGTTGGTGAACGAACACGGCGTGCAGGAAGCCGACGGCGACGGCTACTTCATCCGCGGCGGCGTCATCGTCGTTCCGAAGGACGGGGTGATCAAGGCGGGGACGACGGTGTAGCGACTCATGGCTGGGGGCTAGTGGCTCGTGGCTGGGCGTTTCTAGGGCGTCAGCCGCGCATCGCTTCAAGGCGGCGTGTCGCGAGGCGCGCAAAGATCGAGCACAAGAACACGATCGACACCAGCACCAGCGCGCCGGCCCACGCCTGGCGGTGCCAGTCCGCATACGGCGAGTTCGCGTACGTGTAGACCTGAACAGTCAGCGAGGCGATTGGCTGATTCAGCTTCGTCGTGAAGAACCGGTTGTTGAACGCCGTAAACAGCAACGGCGCCGTCTCGCCGGCGATGCGCGCCAGCGCGAGCACGACGCCGGTGATGATGCCGGGCAGCGCCGCCGGCAGGACGACGCTGAAGACGGCGCGGGCCCGGGTCGCGCCGAGCGCCAGCGCGCCTTCGCGCATCGTGCCGGGCACCAGCAGCAACAGTTCCTCGGTGGTCCGCGCGATGATCGGAATCATCATGATGCCGAGCGCCAGGCCGCCCGCCATCGCGCTGAACTGCTTGAACGGCAGCACGGCGATGCCGTACACGAAGACGCCGATCACGATCGACGGCACGCCATTCAGCGTGTCGGCCGCGAACCGGATCGCCGACGCGAGCCGTGTTCCCCCGTACTCCGACGTGTAGACGCCGCTCAGAATCCCAATCGGCACGGCGAAGATCGAACCGAGCGCGGTCAGGATGAGCGTGCCGACGATCGCGTTGGCCATCCCGCCGCCGGCCTCGCCGACCGGCGCGGGCATGTGCGTGAAGAACGCGACGTTGAGCGACTGAATCCCCTGGCTGACGACGAAGAACAGGATCAGCGCGAGCGGCACGAGCGCGAGCAGCACCGACAGTGCGCAGAACCCGACGAAAAGTGCCGACAGCAGCTTCCGGCGCGACGTGCGGCTCATGCGGCCGCTTCCGCCGGCGTCGCTGCTGCGGCGGCCCGTGAGCCGCGGGCGCTCCGGGCCATGCTCCAGATCAACAGCCGCGAGAGGCCGTTGACCGCCAAAGTAATGATGAAGAGGACGAGGCCAATCTCGATCAGCGCGGCGAGATACAGCGGGTCGGCCGCTTCGGTGAACTCGTTCGCGATCACCGCCGACATCGTGTGCTGCGGCGCAAAGAGCGACGCCGAGACCTTCGGGTTGTTCCCGATGACCATCGTCACCGCCATCGTCTCCCCGAGCGCGCGGCCGAAGCCGAGCATCACGGCGCCGAT
>JADGOC010000294.1 GCA_017883165.1 Acidobacteriota bacterium | reverse complement strand
GCCAGGATGTTGCCGCGCTTGGGATTGTCCGGCCCGGCATTGTGATATTCGATCTTGCTCGGGAGATGAAGGCGGAAGGCCGCCAGCTCGCGCCCGGTCCAACCGACGTTGCCGACCTCTTTGCGAGCCGACGCGCCGACCGTCTGGAGATAGAGAAACAGATCGCTGGCGCCGTCGCGCTTGAATTGGTACGTCGACCACGCGAACGGCTTCGCCTCGGCGAGCCGCGTCACGTCGCCGACGTCGAGCCGCACCTGGACGAAGCGGCGGTTGCTGCGGCGCCACGTGGTGATGCGCGTCACCTGCGTCACCGGAGACGAAAAGTACTCGCGCATGCGGTTGCGATCGACGGTGGCGTCCGGATTGGTGTCGAACGAGGTGCCCCTGAGCGCGTCGAGCGCCGCCAGCGACGTGTTCACGTACAGCGTCGCCGTCCCGTCGAGGGACAGATACATATCCTCTTCGTACTCGTATTGTCGGAACAGGCCGATGCCGCCGCAGGCGACGGTTGTCACCGCGACGAGCGCCAGCGCGGCGAAAGCCCGCATACGCGCCAATGATATAGTAAAAATTTCCCCGCTCCGATGTCCGCCAAACCTGTCCTTTACCTCATCGACGCCAACAACCAGATGTACCGCGCGTACCACGCGCCGGTCCGCACGGGGGAAGGCACGCTGCTCCGCAACGCGCAGGGGCTGCCGACCAACGCCGTCTACATTTTCGTGACAATGCTGCGGAAGCTGCTGAAAGAGCACAACCCGCCGTTCATCGCCGCTTCTTTCGATCTGCCGGGCCGCACGTTCCGAGACGATCTCGCGGCGGACTACAAAGCCAACCGCGCGCCGATGCCCGACGAGCTGGCCGGCCAGATCCCGCTCGTCCACCGTGCGTGCGAAGCGCTCGGCGTCCCGATTCTCACGCACGCGCGCTACGAGGCTGACGATGTGATCGGGACGTTGACGGTGCAGGCGGCGGCGCAAGGCTACGACGTCGCGATTGTCACCGGCGACAAGGATTTCTTTCAGCTCGTCCGAGACGGCATTCGCGTGTACAACCCGCGCGAGGACGGCACGTGGTTCGACGCCACCACCGTGAAGGACAAGTTCGGCGTCGCGCCCGAGCAGGTCGTCGACACGCTCGCGCTGATGGGCGACACGATCGACAACGTGAAGGGCGTCCCGGGCATCGGCGAGAAAGGCGCCCGCGATCTGATCTCCACCTACGGCACGCTCGACGCGCTGCTCGAGCACGCCGCCGACGTGCCGCAGAAACGCTACCGCGAAGCGCTCGTCGCCCACGCGGACGAGGCGCGGGCCAGCCGCGAGCTGCTGCGCATCCACACCGACGTGCCCGTCGTGTTCGATCCCGAATCGCTGAAGTACCGGGGGCCGTCGCGGGAGGACTGCTATGAGCTCTTCAGCCAGCTCGCGTTCCGCTCGTTGATGATGGAGTACGCGCCGACGGCGGAGACCACGAAGAAGGACTATCGCCTCATCGGCTCGATCGACGAGCTCCGGGCGGCAGTCGGCGAATTACGAGCGGCCGGACGCTTCGCCGTGCGCGTGCTCACGGACTCCTCCACCGCGGTGCGCGCCGGCATTGTCGGCATCGCCTTGTCGACGGCCGCGCGCGACGCGCGATACGTGCCGCTGCGCCACCAGGGGATGCACAACGGACCGCAGTTGACGGTCGAGGAAGCGCTGGCCGTGCTCAAGCCGGTGCTCGAGGATGCGGCGATCGAAAAGGCCGGCCACGATTTGAAGTTCGACATGATCGTGCTCGAACGGCACGGCGTCCGGCTGGCCGGCCTCGGGGTCGACACGATGCTGGCGAGCTACCTGCTCGACGCCACGCGTTCGGGCCATCCGCTCGAGGACTCCGCGCTCGAACATCTCGGGTACAAGGCGCTGACCGAGGAGGACGTCTGCGGCCGCGGCGCGAAGGCGCTGAATCTGGCGGAGATTCCCTCTGACGCCGCGCTCGATTACGCGTGCGAACGCGCCGACCTTGCGTTGCAGCTCGCTGGCGAGCTCGGGCCGCAACTGGCCGCCAACGGCCTCGATGGCGTCTACCGCGATCTCGAGCGGCCGCTCATCCCGGTGCTCGCGGCGATGGAGCGCGCCGGCGTGCGCATCGACGCACACGCGCTCGCCGGCCAGTCCCAGCATGTGGACGGCGAGCTGGCGACGCGGAGCGCCCAGATCTTCGAGCTGGCCGGCGAGTCGTTCAACATCAACTCGCCCAAGCAGCTATCGGCGATTCTGTTCGAGAAGCTGAAGCTGCCGACACTGCAGCGCGGCGGCAAGACGTCGACGGCGGTCGACATCCTCGAGGAAATGGCGCTCGCCCACGATCTGCCGCGGCTGATTCTCGAGTGGCGCGCGCTGCAGAAGCTGAAGGGCACCTATATCGACGCGCTGCCGCAGCTGGTCAACCCTGAGACCGGGCGCGTGCACACCTCGTTCAACCAGGCGGTGGCGGCCACGGGCCGCTTGAGCAGCAGCGATCCGAACCTGCAGAACATCCCGATTCGGACCGAACTCGGACGGGAGATCCGCCGCGCGTTCATCGCAGACCCGGGACACGTGCTGATTTCGGCCGACTACTCGCAGATCGAGCTGCGCGTTCTCGCGCATCTCGCCGAGGACGAGACGCTCATCGCCTCGTTCCAGCGGGGCGACGACATTCACGATCAGACAGCGCTCAAGGTGTTCGGCGCCGACAGCGGCCTCGGCGCGCACGAGCTGCGACGGCGGGCCAAGATCATCAACTACGCGCTGCTCTACGGAAAGACCGCGTTCACGCTGGCGAAAGATATCGGCGTCACGCCGCAGGCGGCGCAGGACTTCATCGACGCGTACTTCGCCGGGTTCCCTCGCGTGCGCGCGTTCATCGATCGCACGCTCGAAGAGGCGCGCATTTCCGGCGTCGTCAAGACGCTGTACGGAAGGCGGCGCCTCGTGCCGGAGCTGACGAGCCACAACAACCAGATCCGCTCGGCGGCCGAGCGGGCGGCCGTCAACATGCCGATTCAGGGCACCGCGGCCGACATCATGAAGCGCGCGATGATCGAGGTGCACGCGGCGCTCGCGCCGGATACCGAGGCGCGGATGATTCTGACGGTCCACGACGAGTTGCTCTTCGAGGTGCCCAAGGCGCGCGCCGACGAGATCGCCGGCGTCGTCCGCGATCGCATGCAGGGCGCGGC
>JADGOC010000123.1 GCA_017883165.1 Acidobacteriota bacterium | reverse complement strand
CATTTCCCCCATGGCCGGATGCGACAGCGATCCGGAGGGATACGGCTTGATCGACACCCCGGGCGATGCGAACGTCCACGGATTACCGAGGCGGCCGACAATCGCGTTGGGATCGAAACCACCGCCCGCCGCTTGGAAAAAGCCGAGGGGCGCTTCGAGGATGTTGTCCGCAGCGGTCCAGCCGAGCGCCGCGAGATCCGCCGCCACGGTGCCATTTTCCGAGGCGTGGCCCGCCTGGAACGGCTTGGTCATCGAGCCAAAATTGTCGCGGAAGCCGCCTCCTTCAGTGGCTGCGATTCCCAGGGCGTACACCGTTTGCTCGACGCTCAGGTGACGCAGCTTCGAGCAAGCCGCCGCACTCCCGAACGATCCAATCGTGCCCGTGGTGTGAAAGCCGTCGTTGTAGTGCCGGGGCGAAATGGCCTCGGCAATCTTGCATTCGACTTCGGCCCCCACGTGATAGGCGAGGATCAGGTCTTTCCCTGAACGCTTCCCGAGTTCGCAGAAGGCGAACGCGGGCGGTAGGACCGGCGTCGTTGGGTGCGTCAGCAACCCGTAGATGCGGTCTGGTGAACCCGAAAGCTGGGTGTCATCAAAGTCGTCGGCGTGCGCAAAGACCCCGTTGGCGAACGCAGCGAATCTGGCGGGAGCCTTGAGGTGCGTGCCGATGATGCTCGCCTTGGCGTCAGCGAATCCGAAGCTTTGCACGTACTGTTGAACGAGAGGGGCGATCACGGATGCCGATCCCGCCAGCGACAACCCAAAGCCGTCGAGGATCGACTTCTTTCCCAAATCCAGCACGTCGGCGGGAATATCGGAGTACTTCGAGTTCACCACAAAGTCAGCCACATACTTCGTCAGCCCTGGCGCCTTGGGAAACTGTTCGGCCGGTGTCGGCCAAGCGGGCGCTGAAGCCGACACGCGACGGCCACCCAGCGCCAATACAGATACCGCCAGCGAATTCTCGAAGAAGGCACGCCGCCTCACTGGTCCACTCCGTCTGTAGCCTCAGTCCTGGCCGACCGCGCGCCCGGCCGCGAAAAAACATGTTCTGCGTTCTCTCTGCCGATCCTCTGCCTCAAACTGGCGGGCAGCTGGTTGAGAATGGTCACAACCGTCTGCCAGCGCGTCGGTCCGTCTTCCTCTGGATAGTGCTGGTCGCTGCCGATGATGAACTTGTCCGGAAATTCCTGAAAAAGCTTCAGCCATTCCGGCTTCACTCGACCATCCGCGAACACCGGATTCTTTCCGACAGCCCGGGGATCGCATTTGATCTCCATGTAGAGGTTCGAGTGGGCCTTCAACAGCTGACGGGCGCTTTCAGGCGTCCGGAAGCCAGTGTTGTCCGAGCCCAGGTGAGCCCAGATGATCTTCGCTCGCGGGTTATGCGCAAGCAGGCGCTCGAACGCGGAATTATTTGCGTGAAGCTGTGCGGCATTGGGAGGAGACTTCAGCCCGACGGGCAGCGGCATGGCCTGCGGGACCGCTTCCATGTGCATGTCGATAGGGACGCCATACTGCGCGGCGATGTCGGCCAGCAGGAGATAGAGCGGGTGATCCGGCGGCGCGTATTCGTATGCCGTTGTCCCCGCGAAATGTTCCGCCGCCATTTCACCGAACCCCGAAACGCCTTCGCGAATGAGTCCCTCGGCACGCTCCTTGAACTGCTTCCGAACATCAGGTCCAGAATCGCCTGTGCTCACCGCTTGCATGATCATGGGATTCAAGCTGCCGCCGCCCCCGAGCACACCAATGTTGTCTGCGTATTGCCTCGCGGCAGGCAAGATGATCTCCGCGTCATATTTCATCGCATCGTCCACGCCGAAGGGAGGAATTTGCAGATAGATCTTGGCAGCGTTCTCGCGGCCCACGGCGCGGAGAACCGCTGCCACCGTGTTCTGCGGGTCGTGTTCGTCAAAGTGCGTGTGAGTATCGATGTACGAAATCAGAGCGGGTACAGGTGTCGCCTCCGCGAGTGCCTGTTCAGGGCCACGCCGCGATCGGCTCATCAGCACATCGTTGGCACCGAGTCCACAGGCGATCCACACGGCCAGGATCGCCAGCCAGCTCCTGTACTGGCCGACAGATTTCTTGATCGCGATGCCAAGACAATCGACCGATCGGCGGCGCCTTTTCACAGGCGAAGGCTACTACAAACTAGCTTAACTCTATAGGATTCGGTTCGCCTCGAATGCCGGGGACGAGGAGCACACTTTCGCCCCGCTGATCGTCCAGGCACTCGAGCAGCCGCGCGCCCAGTCGGTTTTCCAGGGGATTTGGCGCTCGGATCGCCGCGCGGCGTAGCCTTTACCGACGGTGGGGGAATACTCTTGAGCCTGCCTTAGGCTGAGCTATTATTCGGGCGGTTCATTACCAATTCTTGTGCGGCTTGCTGCGCCGGTCGCGTGAGGGCTGAAACGCTCTCGACGGTTGGGTGAGACATGAACACGGTCAATAGACTCGGACTTCAAAAGAGGGGCACGAATATGCGCAAACTGATCGTCACACTTTTCGCTATGCTCCTCGCAGCACCAGCATTCTCAGGCGGAGCCAGCATCATGACAAACACCGGCGCACCCATCGTCTTCTTCGATATCGCGGGCCCGGACGCGGCCAAGCTCAAGGATTTCTACGCCAGCAATTTCGGCTGGGACATCGCGCCCTCGAACATGATCCAGACGCCGCAGTTGCAAGGCACGCTACGCCAGGATCCACCGGAGAAGATCCTCTATATCGGCGTCACCGATCTCGATGCCGCAATGGCGAAAGTCAAAGCCAGCGGCGGAACCATCGAAACGCCGAAACTCCCGACACCCACCGGCGAGCAATTCGTCCTCTTCAAGGACCCCGCCGGCAACCGCATGGGCATGGTCGGGATCAAGAAGTAGCGCGCAGCATCGCGTCTTACGAATCTTGGCACGCGGAGCCGCCGGCAGGCTCCGCCCAGTATGGCGCGCCTCCGTGCGGCATTGGAGCAGCGGGCGGCGCAGTGCAAAGCGGACCTCAGCGCCGAGCCGCAAATTGCGCGGCTGGTGTTGCGGTGGCCTTGATGGTACGTCCCCAACCTGCTTCAACCGCCCGTTAATGGCCCGGTTCCGCCTGGCGTCGCCTAACGGCGGGCTTGCGCCGCCAGCCGTGCAGCAACGCGGCAGACTGTGCACGGAAAAGGTTTGGGGCCGTTCGACCGATACCGGGTTATGGAAGGTTGACCAAGAGAGGTCATCCGCGAACGAGGCCAAAGCACCATGTCTTGCCGCTGGACGATTGTACGGGTCACGTCGCTGTTGTTTCTGAGCTGCGCGGGAGCGTCTGCCACAGACGGAGCGCTGAGCGTGCGGGTAGTGAGCCTTCAGGCCCGTGTCCTCACATATCCGGCCCCTAGTGCGCAGATCATGGCGACGCCAGACGCAGGCTCCGTCTTGCAAGTTGTCGACAAGCAACAGGAATGGTACGAGGTGCTGCTGACGTCCGCGAACAACGTGATCAGCGGGCCCGGATGGATTCCTCTTCGTGATGTAGAAGTCATGGCGGTGCGAAGGCCGGCCAACGCGGATGAGGACCTAGCGCGACGCATTCACGAGCTGCAGGTCCAACTCGATCAGCAGCAGAGCCTCCATGACAAGCAAATTGCCTCTAAGTCGCATCCGTTGAAAGCGCAGCGTCTGTCGGACGCGCAGCCTCTGTCAGACGGGCAGAGCCTGTTGAAGGCGCAGCGTCTGTTGAAAGCACAGCGTTGGTTGGAGGCGGAGCGAGAACGCGATCGGGCACAGCAGGGTTCAGGCCGCTAGGCGTCAGGTATCCGATCATCGCCGGAACTTCGTGCGTACCGCATCTCCCCGGCTCATCGCAGCGTATGATAGGCCCATCTCGGCGGCTACGGTAGCTCCTGAACGGCCGGTCTCCGCCCGGTCTGCCGCCGATTTCTATCATGCTCGGCGGAGGCGCTTGCGGAGGGCGGGTACACTTGGCCGAAGGTCCACCCAAAGACGAAGACGTCCTGTGGCAAATTGAGCAAATACGCGCTCGGTCGGTGGAGTCTGTGCGCGATCCCGTCGTGCGCCAAGTCGAGCGACGCGTCTATGATCGGCGCGGGCTTGGATTCACCGCTCGGCGCGAAGAAGACGCCCACAAAAATCGCCAAAGCCGAGCGTTCCTTTCTTCCTACCTCCGCAGACTCCCGCCCGAAACGCTCTGGTTATGGATTGATGGGTTTTGGCTCGGTCAAGCCACCGATGCTCAACTCGCAGCCCTCGTCAACGCGGTACAGGAATTTGAGCAGGTCGTCCTCGGGCGCAAACCGCCTCGGCCCGGACGGCCACGCGTTGACACCATCGCGGGAGTGCACCCGGCCTCGCTCCGCCACGAATGGCGTCTCCTGACGCCGCAATTCAAGGCGTTCGCTCTCCTCCGTCACCAGCATCACGCCCGGATGAACCGCACACGAAGCGGGCCGCCACGGTCTCTCGCACACCGCGAGGGTTGTCTGACGTCGCCGCTTGGTCAACGTGTCGATCAGGCTGGATTATTCGCCGAGTTCTTCGATGTCCCTCGTCGTCGTGACCGAGGCCGACCGCCCTTGATCCCCGGTGAGATGGCGGCGAGGCTACTGCATCACGAAACGCGGGCACACCTGACCGCAGTCGAAGCAAACGCCCGCGCACAGGCCGCGAAGGCACGCAGCAGACAGAGCCGGGATATGTGGGCCGCGCGGGCCACGAAGGCAGCCGCAGCCGTGAAAGAGCTGCCGTCGTGGAAGACGATGTACAACGAGCTGCGGAAGAAACCGCTGCGACAGTCTCCCCCAACGTCCTCGCGCCGGTAAACGTTAGCGGCTCCTCGGCTTCGTTCGCTCTGATCCCTGCACGACTATTCCCAGCCGCGCGCGAGTTTCCGTGCACACGCAAGAGTTCTTGCGGCGCGACTATCATCCGTGGTCAGTGAACGGTTCACACTCGCCGCCTTGCAGTACCGCGCACGCGGTGGCCGCCTGTACCGACTCGCCTACGCACACGGCATGACGCCGTCCGCACTGAGCGCGACGCTGTCCGGCGCGCGGCGCGCGGACGATGACGAGCACATCGTCAAGATCGGCGCGACGCTCGGGCTAAAACCAGAAGAGTGCTTCGAGGACGAAGACTCGGCGGTGGCGTCGTGAAGGGCGTGACGCTGAGGCCGACCGAGCGTGCCGAGGACGTTCACGCATCCCCAATTCCGGGTGAAACTCGAGGCAATCGGCTTCGGCCTCTTCTTCCCGGTATTCTTCGTGTCGAGCGGAATCAAGTTCAATCTCGGCGCGCTGCTGGCGAGCCCGTCGAGCCTGCTTCAGGTCCCAATCTACCTGTTCGCGCTGCTCGCGGTGCGCGGCCTGCCTGCGTGGCTGTACCTGCCGCTGCTCGGCGTTCGGCGCTCGATCGCCGCCGGGCTCTTCCAGGCGACCTCCATCCGGTCCCAGAGGCCTTTGGATGTCGGGGTCAGCGCGTTGACCCGTGTCTTGTGGTATTCCAGATGCTCGCGGTCGAGGGGAACGATCGTCATCTCACCACTCTTCGTCGAGCGCCTACCACAGCCCCTGTTGGGAGGCCTCGTATTCACGTTGCAGGTCGCCACAGTCGACGAACAACTCCGCGGCGGCGTCGACAGCAAGACTGGGGACTCGGCGATCGACTTGCCTCTGATACGTGGCCTCCAGGCGGCTTACAATGGTGACGAATGACACATCGGCGCAGGCAGAACGTCGGCTAGGTTCGCATGGACGACGTACTCGAATCGTTCCTGGCCTCGCCGGACGAAGAACGATCGGAAGAACAGCTCGGCGACCTCCTCGCCCGCCACGCGGCGCCGCTCGTCCGCCGCATCGTCTCGCGCCGGCTCGGCGCCTCCAGCAGCGACGTGGACGATGTGTGCTCGCAGGTGGTGTTGCAGCTGATGCTGCGCCTCCGCCGCGAACGGCTCGACGCCAACCTCGCCGCGATCGACGCCTTCGCCAGCTACGTGGCCACCGCCGCGCACCATGGCTGCGATCATTTCGTCCGCGCGAAGTATCCGCTGCGATGGCGCCTGCGCAGCCGCCTCCGCTACGTGCTCGAGCACGACCCGCGCTTCGCGCTGTGGCGAGCCGCCGATGGCTCCTTGATCTGCGGACGCGCGGAGTGGCGATCGCGCCAGGCGTCCGCCGTGCCTCCGCCGGGCGAGCCGCTCACCGGCATCCAGAAGCAGAACGTGCGCGGGCTGTTGACGCGCGTCTTCGAGCTGAGTGGCTCGCCGCTCGAGTTGACTGCCGTCGTCAACGCGGCGGCGGCCGCCTGGGGGATTCCATTGTTTCAGCACGACGCCAGTCACCGTATCGACGCCGTCGCGGACCCGGAACCGCGCGTGGACGCGGCGCTCGAACAGCGCGGACGCCTCGAGCGCGTCTGGGCTCAGATTCGCGGCCTGCCGCTGCGGCAGCGCCACGCTCTGCTCCTCAACCTGAAAGACGACGCGATCACGGTGTTGCTGACGACCGGCGCGGCTGCCCTCCGCGACATCGCCGCCTCGCTGGAGCTGCCGGTCGAGGACTTCGCGGCGCTCTGGAACGACCTGCCGCTTCCCGACAATACCGTGGCCGCCCGGCTGGGATGCACGCGCCAGCAGGTCATCAACCTGCGCATGGCCGCCCGCAAACGCCTGGCGAATCGTCTGGAGCCACAAGCTAATATCGGCGCCGGCCGCAGCCTCTAGGATGGTGACTGTGG
Source organism: Acidobacteriota bacterium (assembly GCA_017883165.1). Classification (GTDB taxonomy): domain Bacteria; phylum Acidobacteriota; class Vicinamibacteria; order Vicinamibacterales; family CAVVIG01; genus JADGOC01. The sequence goes on along the minus strand of JADGOC010000123.1, from coordinate 4,386 downwards.
CATCCACCCACGTAACGGACGCCGAGATCGAACGATTCCGCCGCCGGCAACTGCCTCGGGACGCCCTCGTGGCCTTCGGCGACCATCTCGCGGGCTGCGGCGATTGCCGGAAACGCGTCGCCGCGCAGGGCGACGCGGCGGCCGCGTCAGCGGCGCTGCAGGGAGGGCTCGGCATCGGCGAAGACGATCACGTCGCGGAGTCCGAGATCCAGGCGTTCGTCGATGGCGACCTGGATGCGGAACGGCGCGCCGGGATTTCGGCGCATCTCGCGGGGTGCCCTGCCTGCGCCGAAGAAGTCCGCGACCTGTCTGAATTCGCTGCGGAGTTCCAGCGCTCTGCCCGACCACCATCGCCGTGGATGTACGGCACGTTCGCCGCGGCAGCCGTGCTCGTTCTGGCGGTCGGCGCAGCCATGTTCTGGCGCGGAAAGAACGCGCCCGTCGCCACACTCGCAGGCATCGAGGGCCTCAGCGCGCTCGAACCGCTGGACGCCGCGCACGTTCGCGACGCGCTCGAGTCGGGACGCCTGTCTCTCCCGCTGGCGCTGTCCGACCTGACGGGCCGTCAAGGCGCGCTGCTGGGACCGGGCGGCGCGCCGGCGTTCCACCTCGCGTCGCCGGTCGCCACCGTCGTGCTCGACACCCGTCCGACTTTGCGATGGACCGCTCTCCCCGGATCGCCGACCTATACCGTCACGCTGCAGGACCAGTCCACCGGCGACACGATCAACAGTCCGCCGTTGCAGCGCACCGAGTGGGCACCAGAACAGACCCTCACACGAGGACGGACGTACGCCTGGCAGGTCGCGGCCTCCGCCGGCGGACAGGAAGTCGTCGCGCCGCGGCCGCCCGATCCGCCCGCCCGCTTCGTGATCGCTGACGTCGCGTCAGCCAGCCGTCTCGAACACTTGCCGGCGTCTCCACTCGTGCGCGGCGTGCTGTACGCGAACGCGGGGCTGTTGGACGATGCCGAGCGTGAGTTCAGGATGATCGGCGCCGGCGGCCAGGGCGCGGATCGCGTGGACGCGTTCCTCGCGCAGCTTCGCCAGGCGCGCGCCCCCCTGGCACGTTGACGCGTTGACGCGCTAACGCCCGTCGCCGGCGAGGATGAATCCGGCCCAGTAGAATGGGTGGGAGAAGCCGCGGGTGTGCAGCACCTGCAGCGACGCCTGCTGCAGCGCACGCGCTTTCGACACCTTGCGCTGGCCGTCGTTCCACTCGCGATGGAAGGCCACCATCAGCGCCGTCGAGCTCGCGGAGTCCACCTGCCACTGGCTCACCAGCGTCGCCGGAGAACCGGCGACGAAGACGGCCCACATCAGACCGATGACGCCCTCGCCCGCTGCCACCCGGCCACGCGCGGTTTCGCACGCGGAGAGCACCACGAGGTCGGCCCGCAGCTGCGTGTTCATGATTTCCCAGGCCTCGAGCAGCCCATCGTCCGGCCCGCCGCGCTCGGACCGCGCGAGCACGAGGTGGGAATACAGCGGGCTCGCGTTGTCCAGCACGCCGTGGGTGGCGAGGTGGACGACGCGGAACGAGGCGGCCTCCGCCTTCCAGCGATCTTCGCGCGCCTCCGCGCCGACATACACGCGGCTCGACGGCCCGTAGATCGGCGCGAGCGCCTGCACTTCGCGCTCGGTCTCCGGCAGCGGCGCAAGCCCTCCGCGCGTGGGCTGCGGCCAATCGTGGCCGGCGGCTCCGGCGTCCGCGCCGGCAGCCGGATTGCCAAACGCGAGCAGCGCGGACACGGCCGGCCGGTCCGCGCGCGGCCGCATCGTTTCCCGCAGCACGGTGACTGACGGCGCGTACGACACGGCGGCATCCTCGATGAGGTATCGGCCGTCGCTCACCTGCAGCGCCTGGAACGGCAGATTCCAGAGCATGCCGTCGGGCACGAGGATGAGCGACGTCTTGCCAGACAACGCGGACCGCATGGGCCCCAGCACCATCTCGTAGAGACGACGCGAGGACTCGCCGACGCGGAGGTCGCGGTTCGCGAGCTGATCGCGGAACTGCCGCACCTGCCGGCCGATCTCCGCCGTGCTCGCCGTCAGCGCGAACGCGCCCACGCCGGTTGCGCTGATCACGAAAGCGTGCGTCCGCCCCGGGCCGGCGACGAATTCGACGATGGCTTCCGATGGGCCGGACAGGAGCTGCTGCGCCTCCGGCGCGCGAATTGCGGGCACGTCCGCTCGGCTGACGCGCAGCTCGGGATGCGCGGCGTACAACTGCGCCTGGAACTCTTCGTAGGCGACGCGCCGCTCGTCGCGTTTGCGCTGCAGGCTCGTGACGCGCGCCTCGTCGCGAGGCACGGCCTGCGCCGCGAACAGCAGCTCGCTGTTCGCGGACGTCAGCGACGTCCTCAGCTCGACCTCGTGCCGCCGCTCCGCGTCGGTCATCGCTTTCGTCACCGGCATGCGATCGCCGCGGATCACGTCGAGCAGCACGCGCGCCTTCGATCGCTCGGCGAAGTAGAACGCGTCCGCAGTGTTCGACGCGGCGAGCGCGAGCGCGATTCGCTCCTGATACGGCGCCTGGCGATTGGCGAAGAACCGGCTCTCGCTCTCCTCACCGCCGGCGTTCAGCACGCGCATGTCTTCGACGACGCGGATGGCGGCCTCGAAGGCCTCGCGCGCGTCTGCGGGCCGCTTCAGCGCCACGTTCATGCGGCCGACCGCCGTCATCGCCCGCCATCGGACTTCGGGAATCTCCATGGCGTCGGCCATGTCGCCCGCCTCGATGGCGAGCGTCAGCCCCTGCGCGGCGCGGCCGCGGCGGCGCTCGATTTCCGCCATCTCGATCAGCGCTTCGGCGCGCCCGCTGCGATCGCCGGTCGTGTTCCGGAACTCCAGCACATTCTGAAGCTCCCGCTTCGCGAGGCTGGACTGGCCGAGCTTCATGTAGGCGCGCGCCAGCGCGAGCCGCGCGTCGGCCGCCTGCAGCGTCAGCCCCGCCTTCGTACTGACCGCCAGAGCGCGCTTCAACGACTGCGCGGCCTGCACGTTCAGGCCCTGGCGGGAAAAAATCTCGCCGAGATGCGTGTAGATCTCCGCCGAGAGCGGCTCGCTGTGAACTTTGGCGGCGTTGAGCGCGAGCGACTTCCGCAGGTACGCCACCGCCTGCGGATAGTTGCCCTGCGCTTCGTAGACAACGGCGACGTTGTTCTGCCCTTCCGCGACGGAGAGGACGTAGCCGATCGCGTTCCGCAGATCGAGGCTGCGGCGAAGCGCGTCGAGCGCCGCCGCGTAGTTCCCCTGCGCCTGGTAGCACTCCGAGAGCGAGTTGAGGCTTCTCGACATCCCTTCGCGATCGTCGAGCGACTCACGGATGGCGAGCGCCTTGCGCGCGAGCTCCAGGCCTTTCGCGTAATCTCCCAGCGTCCGCGAGATGCGTCCGATGTTGTCGATCACCGTCGCGCTGCGGCGTCGATCGCCCATGCGCTCGAGCTCGTCGAGGCTCCGCTGGAAATAGTCGAGGCCGGTGGTGTTGTCCCCCACCGCGCGAAACGTCGCCCCCACGTTATTGAGGGCGACGGCCATCCCTTTGTGGTCGCCGATCGACTCCCACAACGTGAAGCTGCGCAAGTGATACGCGCGTGCCGCCTCGTACCGTCCGAGCTGCGAGCGCAGGTGGCCGAGCTGACTCGACGCCTCCGCCATCCCGTCGTTGTCGTGCAGCTCCTCGCTGATCGTCAGGCTCTCGACCAGCGCCTTCTCGGCCCGGTCGGCTTGACCGAGCGTGCCGAGGGTCAGACCCAGGCCGGCGAGCGCCACCGCCCGCGACGCGGGATCGGATCGGCGCGTCGCCATGTCGAGGGCCGTTTCGAACAACACCTCAGCACGCCGGTAGTCGCCTTGGTTGGTGAGGAGATATCCGCAGTCCGTCAGCCGTTTCGCGCTATCGGCCGAGTCGGCCAAAGCGGGCAGCGGATCGTGTTTCAGCGCCTCGCAGTCCGGCTGAGCCGAGCATGGGCGGACGGTGACGGCCCCGATGAACGCGAGGAGCGCGAGGCAATATCCCTGGTTCTTCGTCCTCATTCCAGATGGCGGGGGTGCAAAGGGCTCCACTCGCATTGTAGCGGAGACATGGTGACCCTATGAAACCAACTGGCGCGTCTCTTCTTGCCACCTCTCTTGCCACCTCACTGCTCCTCAGCGCATGCGGCGGAGGCGCTTCGTCGGCGCAGGTCGATGCCCGCAAGGCCGCGGCGGCGCTGACCGGTGACGACAAGCAGGCAGCCGCCGACAACCCGCAGTGCAAGCTCTTCACCCCCGCCGAGCTCGCGAAGTACATCGGCGAGCCGGTCTCCGCCGGACGCAATGCGATGGGCGGTTGCCAATGGGTGACGACCAAGACGCGCAGCGACGGCAGCCAGGGCGACGT
>JADGOC010000293.1 GCA_017883165.1 Acidobacteriota bacterium | reverse complement strand
TCCATCCTGGGTCAACGGCGCGCTGGACATCCACGATCGCTCTCTCGATACCGCTCCCTATGTTTCACACGGCCGCTTCGTGGAGGGCTGCCTCACGCGTATCTCCACCGACGAGCTGTTGAACGTTACGGCCGGCGGCGGCTCGAACGTCCCAACCGTTCTGCTGGAGAAGCGATGAAGTCGTCACAGCTGAAGGCTCCCTCTCTCACGGTCGGGATCGAGGAGGAGTATCAGATCATCGATCCTGTGACGCGAGAGCTGCAGAACGGTATCGAGAAGATCATGAAGTCCGACCTGCTTCTGCTGAGCGACGTGAAGCCGGAGCTGCACCAGTGCCAAGTGGAGGTCGGCACGCGCGTCTGCAACACGATCCAGGAAGCGCGCGACGAGTTGGTGAAGCTGCGCCGCGCGATCATCGAGGTGGCGGCCACGCATGGGCTCGCGATCGCCGCCGCCGGAACCCATCCGATCTCCAACTGGCAGCTGCAGCACGTGACGCCGCTCGAGCGCTACCTCGGTGTGAAGGAGGAATTGCAGGATCTGGCGGACCGTCTGCTCATCTTCGGCACCCACGTGCACATCGGCATCGAGGATCCCGAGTTCCGCATCGACTGCCTGAACGCGGCTCGATACGTGCTTCCCCACATCCTCTGCCTGTCCACCAGCTCTCCGTTCTGGGCTGGCCGCAACACGGGACTGCACTCGTACCGGAGCATCGTCTTCAAGAACTTCCCGCGCAGCGGCGTGCCGCGGGTGTTCTCGAGTAACGCGGACTACCTGGACCTCGTGGACACGCTCGTGCGGACGAAGAGCATCCCCGACGCGTCCAAGCTCTGGTGGGACATCCGGCCGCACTACAAGTACCCGACGCTCGAGTTCCGGAACTGCGACGTCTGCACGCGCGTTGACGAAGCGATTTGCGTCGCCGCAATCCTGCAGGCGGTGGTGGCGAAGATGTGGAGGCTGAGGCGCGACAATCTGGCATTCCGGGTGTACCGCTCCGAGCTCATCGAGGAGAACAAGTGGCGCGCCGTCCGTTGGGGCCTGACGGGCAAGCTGATAGATTTCGGCAAGAAGCAGGAGCTCCCGGCTCCGGTGCTCATCAAGGAGCTGATCGAGTGGTTCCTCGGTGACGTGATGGACGAGCTGGGCACGCGGAAGGAGATCGAGTACGCCTACCGCATCATGGAAGAAGGGTCGAGCGCCGATCGGCAGCTCGCGACGTTCAAGCGGACCGGAGACTTGAAGAGTGTCGTGGATCAGATCATCGCAGAGACCGCCGAGGGTGTCATGACGCCGGCGAACGGCGCCACATGAGGCGCGCGCCAAGACCCGTGATTGGCGTGACGACGCAGACGCTCGAGGAGATTCCGGACGAGTTGCCGCGCTGCTGGATCATGAGCCAGCGGTACGTGAGCACGCTGACCGCATCGGGTGCCGTCCCCTGGATCGTCCCGCTCCTCGACGATCCCGAGACGTTGCGCGCGATCTACGACCGGCTGGACGGCATCTTCCTCCCGGGCGGGGTGGACATCGATCCCAGCTCGTACAACGAGACTCGCACCAGCGCCTGCGGCCGCGTCGACCCCGACCGCGACCGGACGGAGATCATGCTCGCGGAGTGGGCGATGCACGACCGGAAGCCAATCCTCGCCGTGTGCCGCGGGGCACAGCTGCTGTCCGTCGCGGTCGGCGGAACGCTCTACCAGGACGTGGGCTCGGAGCATCCGGGCGCGATCAAGCACGACTATTTCCCCAAGGCGGGCGCGCACACGCGACAGGACCTGGTGCATCCCGTAACGATCGTCGCGGACACGCAGTTGAGCCGCGTGCTCGGCACGAACACCATCCTCGTGAACAGCATGCACCACCAGGGCATCAAGCGGCTCGCGCCGACCCTGGTCGCAAACGCCTTCGCGCCAGACGGTCTGATCGAGGGCGTCGAGTCCGCCGAGTCCGCCGAGGACGACTTCGTGCTCGGCGTGCAGTGGCATCCGGAGGACCTGGCGGACTCCGAGCCGAAAATGCGGAAGCTCTTCGACGCGTTCATCGAGGCGGCGGCGGCGCGGCGGCGCGGATCGCGGCCGCACCGCACCCCAGCGGCAGCTCGCGGTTCGTGATCTCGCCCGGCGCTTCCGGGCACTGAGCATCGCCGACATCGGGAGATCCTCTTGAAATTCGTGGACGACCGCCTTCCGCGTCGCCTCGACGGTTGGCGAAGCCCGAGACTCGGGCTGCAGATGCCGATTGTCACCTACGGCACACGCGGCCGGCCCATCCTGCTCTTTCCGACCGCGGCGGCCGACTACCTGGAGAACGAGCGCTTCTTCCTCGTGAAAGCGGTGGAACCCGCGATCATGGCGGGCCGGATCAGACTCTTCTCCATCGACAGCATCAACGAGTACGCCTGGATGGACCGCTCGCTCCCCGTGCGCGAGCAGGCCCGCCGCCAGGCGTCCTACTCGGGCTACGTCGAGGAGGAGGTCGTCCCCTACATCCGCGCCGCGGTCGGCAACAAGTCGGAGAGGATCGCCACCACTGGCGCGAGCTTCGGCGCTTTCCACGCAGCGAACGCATTCTTCCGGCGGCCCGATCTGTTCGACACGGTGATCGGCATGAGCGGCTTCTACGATCTAGGGCCCTCCTATCTGCGCGGTTACTCGGACGAGAACTGCTTCTTCAACAACCCCGCGTGGTATCTGCCGGGACTCTCGGGCGCGCCGCTGCGCACGCTCCAGCATCACAGCCGCATTGTGATCGCGACGGGCCAGGGTGCCTATGAAGCGCCCGATGCGTCGCGGAATCTCTCGGAGATCCTCGATCGAAAAGGCATTCCGCACTGGCTCGACGTATGGGGACACGACGTGAACCACGACTGGCCCTGGTGGCGGAAGATGCTGCCGCACTTCATCGACAAGCTCGGCTACTAATAGCCTGATGCCGACGGCGGTGTTCGTGGCTCCCATCTTGTCCGAAAATGCGACGCGCATGATTGAGGCTGTGGCAAGTCTGCCCGGTGTCAGGCTCGGTGTGATCACGCAGGATCCCGCGGAAAAACTCTCGCCCGGCCTCGCGGCGAAGGTGGCCGCGCACTGGCGCGTGGACGACGTGCTCGACCACTGGCAGCTCTCGTGGGCGGCGGAAGAGCTGACGCGACGCATCGGTCCCATCGACCGCCTCTTCGGTGCCTACGAACAGCTGCAGGTTCCGCTGGCCGAGGTTCGT
>JADGOC010000122.1 GCA_017883165.1 Acidobacteriota bacterium | reverse complement strand
GATCCGGATTATCTCGAATCGATCCGGCGGTACGGACAGAAGCTGACGCTCGGCGACGCCTCGACGCAGGCGATCCAGTTGCGGATCGTGACGCCCGAAAGCTAGAACATCCGGCCGTACCCGAGCGGCATCGCAAACATCAGTCCGAGGATCAGCCGCAGCACGAACTGCACGACGATGATGATGAGCGCCGACACGAGCATGTACGGGATGACCTTGTCGGCCGGCGTCTTCATCACGGCCGGCAGACCGACGTAGAACAGGTAGATCGCGTAGATCGCCGCGATGATTCCAAGAGGCGAGAGGAAGATGACGAGATAGAGCACGCCGGCGATCCACAGCGGCGTGTACGAATAGGCGACCAGTTTGAGCGCCTGCGTCGTGTCGCCGCTCGAGCCGAAGGTCGGCGCCAGCTGCTGGATGACCAGCGCCGCGACGATGACGCCGACGACCGTGCTGACGTAGTGCATCACCGCGCCCGTCAGCGCACCCGCCACCGCCAGGTGTCCGACAAAGGGCGCCGCAATCAGCTCCACGCCGATGAACAGGCACACCGCCGGGATCGCCGCCAGAATGAGCACGTAGCCCACCAGGATGGAGGCGATGTCGGCCGGCTCGGCGGCGATCACGGGCCATTCGCTGGACGGTTTGGTAAGGATGTTCGTCACACGAGCTGGCAGATTCATGGGCAACTCCTGTCCGCGCCGAGTGTACACGATGGCCGTGGTGTCACGCGCCATTCGGTTGTATAATGGCCAGGTCAGGAAATTCAGCCCTAGAGCTCTTCCCACCTGAGCTGGCCGACCCTTCCCAGACTATTGAGAAACGTGATGAACACTACCGCTATGCCCTCTATGCCAATGACAGCTGCTGACGAACCCATGATCGCCGACGACGTTGACGCCAGGGGATTTGCCTCGCTCGGGCTGACCGACGCGCTGGTGGCCGCCGTGACGACGCTTGGCTATGAAGAGCCGACGCCGATTCAGCGAGAAGCGATCCCGGTGCTGCTCGCCGGACGGGATCTGGTCGGGCAGGCAGCCACCGGCACCGGCAAGACCGCGGCGTTCGCGCTGCCGATGCTCGACCGGATTCGGCGGGACGGTCCGTCGCGCACGGGCGGCGTGCGCGGGCTCGTGCTCGTGCCGACGCGCGAGCTCGCGATGCAAGTGGCCGAAGCGATCCAGAAGTACGCCAAAGGGGTCGGCCTCTCGGTCGTCGCGGTCTATGGCGGCGCCGCCATGGATCAGCAGCTCCGCTCCCTCAAACGGGGCGTCGACATCGTCGTCGCCACGCCGGGGCGCGCGCTCGATCACATGCGGCGTTCGACGCTGAAGTTGGACGGCCTGCAGGTACTCGTGCTCGACGAGGCCGACGAGATGCTCGACATGGGGTTCGCCGAAGATCTCGAGACGATCATGAATGCGACGCCGTCGACGCGGCAGACGGCGCTGTTTTCGGCGACCATCCCCGCGAGGATCGCGGCGATCGCCAAGCGCCATCTCACCAACCCGACCCGCGTGATGCTGGCGCGCGAGAAGACAGCAGCCGGCGCGGTGCCGCTCGTGCGGCAGGTGGGCTACATCGTGCCGCGCCCCCGGAAAGCGGCGGCGCTCGCGCAGGTGCTGGAATTCGAGAAACCGAAGTCGGCGATCGTCTTTTGCCGCACGCGTCACGAAGTGGATTCGCTGACCGAAACGCTGACCGTCCGCGGCCATCGCGCGCAGGCGCTGCACGGCGGGATGATGCAGCGGCAGCGCGACCGTGTGATGCAGCTCTTTCGCGAAGGGCGCGCCGACCTGCTGATTGCGACGGACGTGGCCGCCCGCGGCCTCGACATCGAGCATCTGTCGCACGTCATCAACTACGACGCGCCGCCGTCACCCGAAAGCTACGTCCATCGCATCGGCCGGACCGGCCGCATCGGCCGCGAGGGTGTGGCGATCACGCTGGTCGATCCGCGCGAGAAGAACCTGATGCGGAACATCGAAGCGTTCACGAGGCAGCGGGTCGAGATCGTCGAGCTTCCGACCGCGGCCGATCTTCGCGTGCGGCGCCTCGACGCGACGCGCGAGGCGCTGCGCGAACGTCTCGCCGGTGGCGGGTTGGACGACTTCCGCGCGGTCGTCGACGCGCTGGCACCGGAGTTCGATATACGGGATATCGCCGCGGCCGCCGTGAAGATGGCGCACGAAGGATCGGCAACGACCGCACCCGCTCCCCGGACCGGGCGCGTGGAGGCGCCGGCACGCCCGGAACGACTGGAACGGCAGGAAGGGCGGGAACGGCGGGAGCGGCCCGAACGCCAGGAACGGCCGGAACGACCGGAACGACCGGAACGACCGGAACGACCGGCGAGACGGCCCCAGGTGTGGCGCGCCGGTCAACGGCAGGCCGCCGAGCTGGCGCGGTTGTACATCGGCGCCGGTCGTCAGGCCGGCATCGGCGCGCGCGATCTGGTGGGCGCGATCACCGGCGAAACCGGTATCGAGTCGCAGGGGATCGGCGCGATCGACATCGCGGAGCGTTTCTCAATTGTCGAAGTGCCCGAGGCATTCGCCGACCGAATCATCGACGCCTTGCGCGCGACGCGCCTTCGCGGCCAGAAGGTCGACGTGCGCCGCGAGCGATGAGCGCTTCTTTCTTCGTCCGGCTCCAACCCTTTACCTCGTGCTCGCGCCGGAGCGCGGCACCCACCGACCGGCATTTTTCGACATAGACCAGACACACCGGACGCCGCCCCGAGGTGTAGCGCGCGCCGCGCCCGGCGTTGTGGACCTTCTCGCGCCGTTCGGGGTCGCGCGCGTACCCCGTGTAGATCGTTCCGTCGGCGCAGCGCAGCATATAGACGAAGTGCACCGGGCGATTCTACGAGATAATCGTGGATGATGAAGGACCCCGCCTACCCGGCTGCCCGCGCCGTCGCACCGACGGTGGAAGCCTACTTCGTGCGCCACCGCGCGGAGGCTCGCCACCGCGGCGAGCTGCACGTGGCGCCGATTCCCGACGCCGCCACCATCGAAGCCATCATCGACGCGGCGTTCTGGGCCAGCCTGCGGCGTGAAGAAGACTACATCCCCAAGATCTCGCTCGCGTTTCTGACGCCGGAGGAATCGGTGCACCCGCTCATCTTCGAGCGGCCGCTGCCGCTCGCGGCGGGCGCGCTCACCAAAGTGGCGCCGGCCGTCGAGCGGGCCGGCATCCACCTCGGCGTGTCGCGCGACGGCGACGACTTGTGCGTGTGGGGCACGACGCGCACGATCCCGATGGTCTGCTTCGTCCTCGAGGTCGCGGCGCCGGGCCTCCTCGTCATCAAGCACCATCGCGGCGAGGAGTCGGGCAAGTTCGTCAACGTCGCCGTCCTCGAAGGCGACCAGATCAAGATCGTCGACGAGCACGCCTCGAGCCTGCCCGACTGTCCGGCGCTCCTGACGTCGCTGCTCGGCTTCGATTCGCCGGCATCGTGGTCCACCGCGGCCAACGCGGTCGACTCGGTCAACCTGCTGGTGCAGCTCGCCGTCTCGATGCGCGCACACGGCCGCGGTGGATCGCTCCTCGTCGTGCCGGCCGGCGGCGACGCCTGGCGGGAATCAATCGTGCGCCCGATTCCGTATGCGGTGTGGCCGGCCTTCTCCGAGCTCGCGGCTCTCGCGCGCGAAACGCCAGACGACTCGCGTCGGCGCGGATGGCAGGAGGCGCTCGTCCGCGCGATCGACGCGATTGCGGGGTTGACGGCGGTGGACGGCGCGGCGGTGATGACGGCCGAGTACGACCTGCTCGCCTTCGGCGCCAAGATCGCGCGGCGCAAGGGCTGGCCGCAAGTCGAGCACGTGACGATGACGGAGCCGATTGAAGGGGGAGTGGCGGCGCTCATGGATCCCGCGCAGCTAGGCGGGACGCGCCACCTTTCCGCGGCGCAGTTTGTCCAGGATCAGCGCGACGCGATCGCGCTCGTCGCCTCGCAGGACCGCCACTTCACCGTCTTCGCCTGGTCGCCCTGCGAGACGATGGTCCACGCGCACCGCGTCGAGACGCTGCTGCTGTAGCGCGAGGAGCTCACCGGGGTCACCTTTTGGTTTTGATGAACGTGCCGTCGCGCAGCTCCGCATAGGCCTGCTGCAGCTGGGCCTGGGTATTCATCACGATCGGTCCGTACCACGCGACCGGCTCTTCGATCGGTTTTCCCGAGACGAGCAGGAACCGGATGCCTTCCTCTCCGGCCTGGACCGTGACTTCGTCGCCGCTGTCGAAGAGCACAAGCGATCGGTCGCCGATTTGAGACATCGACGTGGACTCGGTCCCATCGCCGACGAGGTCGGTCTGGACGGCGCGCGGCTCGGACGCGTCTCGGAACGTCCCACCGCCCGCAAACACGTACGCAAACGCATGCCGTGACGTTTCCACGGGCAGTGTCTTTCGCGTTCCCGCCGGGACGAACACGTCGAGATACCGCGGATCGGCGGCGACACCGTCGATCGGGCCGGTCTGCCCCCAGAAATCGCCGCACACGATCCGCACGCGCGTCCCGTCATCGTCGGTGACCTCTGGGATGTCGCGCGCGGAGACGTCCTGGTAGCGAGGCGCGGTCATCTTCAACGACGAGGGAAGATTGGCCCAGAGCTGGAAGCCGTGCATCCGGCCCTGCGGATCGCCTTTCGGCATCTCCTGATGGAGGATGCCGCTGCCCGCCGTCATCCACTGCACGTCGCCGGCTCCGAGGTTGCCTTGGTTGCCAAGGCTGTCGCCGTGTTCCACCGTGCCGGCGAGCACGTAGGTGATGGTTTCGATCCCGCGGTGCGGATGCCACGGGAAGCCCGCCAGATAATCCTCCGGATTGTCGTTTCGAAAATCGTCCAGCAGCAGGAATGGATCGAAATCGGTCGTGTCTCCGAAACCGAAGGCCCGACGCAGCCGCACGCCGGCGCCTTCGAGCGTCGGCGTGGATTGCACGATCTGTTTGACGGCGCGAATCGACATGATGCCTCTCCTGTTTATCGTACTACCGTGAAATGCCGCCCGCTCATCGCGGTCTCCTCGCCCAAGCGATCGCCAGCGTCGTGGCGAGCAGCCCAATCGCCGGGGCGGGATTCCCGCCGACGATGGCCAGGTGCGTGATGACGGCGCCGATCATGGTGGCCGCCATGGCCGACGCGCCGAAGAACGCCAGCGACGGCACCAGGAGCAACAGGGCCGAGACCACTTCGATCGTGCCGGTCACATACCGGAACCACTGGCCGATGCCGATCGCGGCGAAGACCTGCACCATCGGCGCAGCGCCTGTGAGTTTCAACGTGCCGGCTAACAGGAACATGGCGGCGGCGGCGATCTGCGCCGTCCAGAGCAAGGCGGTTGGCCAGCGCGCGGTGTGCGATGTGAGAGTCGTCATTCGAGTACTCCTTTGTTGTAGTGATAGACGATGCAGGCATGAACTATAAGCCCACAAAAAAATCAGCTGGCGCGATCAGTGACGCTGCCGACTTTGCCCAGGAGGGTTGCCAACTGGCGCGCCTGGTCCTTACTCAATCCTCCGAACAGCTCACGCTCGGTTTGTTCCTGAAGCCGGAGCCCTGCCTCACACGATTTGCGGCCGGCGGCTGTCGTCACGGCGAGCCGCGATCGCCGGTCGCTCGGATCCGATGCGCGCGTCACGAGGCCATCGGCCTCAAGGCGATCGACGAGCTGCGTGATGTTCGACTTCACGCACGACAGGCGATCGGCCAACTGGCCAAGCGGCAGCGATCCGCCGGCTTCGCGCAGCACATTGAGCGCCGCCAGCTTCGGGAGCGACAAGCCGATCGTGGTGAGCTTCGACTCGACGTGCGACTGTGCCGCATCCGCCGCATGCAGCAGGGCGAAGAGTCCAGTCGGAGGCCGCGCCGGCCTGTCTTTCATGTATGTATTATACATACTTAAAGGACCGCTGTAAAGCGGCCCGATCCCAGCCGGCAAGCGTGGCGGCACGATCGTAGGTGGTGTTGACGAACGCCAGAATCGCCTCGTCGGGCGACGCGGCGGTTCTGATGGCCTCGTACGGAAGGATGAATTCGCCGAGCTCGCGGTGATAGTACGCCGTCTCCGGAAGCACGCGGGCCTCGTTGAGGCCGGCCGGTTCCGGTACCGCGTACGAGTAGAACGCGGGTTCCAGCAGCGGACCGCTGCCAGGCCAGAACCCGTGGCTGATGACCTCGTGCGAATACGCGTCCCGCATGAACGCGGGGCCTTCGCGCGGCGGCGCGAGCCTGCCGGAAAAGCGGGTCACCGCCAGGTCGAAGCTGCCCCAGAAGAAATGAACGGGGCTGCACTTGCCGATGAAGGAGCACTGCGACACCGTGAACACGCGCGCGGCCTGTGCCAGCACGCGCCACCAACGGTTCGCGTACGCCGGATCGTACGAACGATGCACCGTGTCCAGGTCGAATCGGATCGGCGACGGGATTTCAACCGGCATCGGCCAGATCTTGACCGGCAGATTCATGCCGTCGAGCGTCGCCATCACCTCGCGGTAGAAGTCGGCGACGGTCTGCGGCCTGAGCGCGAGCGTTCGTGTGTCGCCGTCCGATGCGCGAATCTCAAGCTGATGCTCGACGAAGTCGAACTGCATGGTGAAGGATCGGTGGCGGTGGGGTAGCGTGCGCGTCGCGATGCCGCAAGGCGTCACCTGCATCGCGATGGCCCAGGAATGATTGAGCGGCGGCGCCAGCGCAAGCGCGACCTTGCCGACCACTTGCGTCCACATGTGGAGGGTCGCGTAGGTGTCCTTCCAAGCGTCATCGGCCAGCGCGGGCAGCGCCGGCCAGATCTCGTCGCTGGCGGTCGCCATGTGTCGATACCGTATCACGCAAAGCGGCGCAGCCACAGTTCTAGAGCGGCCGCATCCGTCAACTGCCAGCCGAATGTCGCATCGTCGTCGCGTTGCAGGCGCACCGCGAGCCTTGTGGCCTCGGAGCGCAGCGCACGCGGATCGATGAAGCCAAGCTGCACGGACAGACTATCTGGCTGAAAGAGTTCCACGATGCGAGGAACTTCAGCCGAGACCGCACGATTGCTCAACCGCGTGAAGTCTGCCTTCGAACGGCGCCAGCGGATCGATTCCGGCAGGACTCCTTGCAGGGCCGCCCGGAGCAATCCCTTCGGCACCCCTTGCCAGTTGATGACCTCGCCTGGAATGTCCATCAAGAACGCGACGAGATCCCGGTCTCTATAGGGAAACGTCACGTCCAACTCGTGAAGCAGTCCGGCATTACGTCTGTGATGAGTCTGGGCGAGATACGCTCCGGAGGTCGCGGCGGCGTAATGCCGTCTGGTGTGCTCGCTGGCAAAGTGGTTCTGCCGGTTCCTCTTCCTTCGTGCCGCGGCGCGATCGAGGGCCCGCTCGACAAACGCGGGTCGGTACCACTTTGGGTAGCGACCTTTCGTTCGAATGCGGGCCGCCCCGTCACGGAACGGCAGTCGCCGTGTAAAGGACCGGGCCAAGCCAGACCAGAACTGATGCCGCAGCACGCCGGGCGGCACGTCCGTCATCCAGGCCTGCATCTCGTCGAGATGGCGACGGACCTCACGAACCTGTCCAGACTTCGCCAGATCGAGCAGGTACTCGGGCGCCGCGAGCATCTGGTCTCCAAAAAACCCATCGAGGAGCACACCGCACCCACGTCGACGCGCCGTCTCGAAAACGGCCACCTGCGCGTCCCACAGAGCACGGGGCACTTCGAGACGGTCGATTGAGCTGTCGCTCTGCAGGACGAGGCGGAGATCCGAAAATCGAAGGCGATCGATTCGAATCGGGTATCTCGATTCAATTGCCTCGATGTACTGCAGTTCGTCGGCTGGCGTGCCAGGGTCGAACGTCATCGTCACACCGTGGACCCGAGCCGGCGCGGCGCCAGGTCCCGGCCGCGCGAGGGCTGTGCAGAGAATGGACGACGAGTCGAGACCTCCGCTCACCGAGACCGCAACGGGGTGCACGCTCCGCAGTCGACGCTGAACCGATTGGTCGAAGAGACTTCGAAAATGATCCACGTACTCCGTCACGCGCCCGTAACGCAGCTCCCGTGGCTCGAAGTTCCAAGACCGCTGCTGTCGAACGCCGGTCGGCGTTGCGAGAATGGCGACACCAGGCGGCACCACGAGCACGCCCTCGAGCAAGGTACGCTCGCCATCCTGGTCGCCGTTCAGCACGAAGTCGGCGAGGCTTTCCGCATTTGGTCGCGCCTTCACCTCTGGATGCGCGAGAATGGCCTTCATCTCCGACGCAAAGACGAGCGCCCGGCCAACCTGCGCGTAGTAGAGCGAGCGCGCACCCATGGCATCGCAAGCGAGGATGACGTGTCCACGCGACGAATCGGCGACCGCCAGCGCGAAATCGCCGTTCAGGCGACTGGGGAACGCCACGCCGAACCGCCTGTAGGCGGCGAGCACGAGGGCCGCATCGGGCAGCGACGCCGGTTCTCCGCAGCAGTCGAGCAGTTCGCCCCGGTTGTCGAGACGTCCGTCGAACGAGATGCTCGAGCCCGCCGACGTGAACGGCTGCTTCTCGCCTTGGCTTTCGGGTGTGACGCGGGAATACTGATGCCCGAGGCCGAATGGGCCATCAATCCAGAAATCAGTCCCGTCGATCGCTCGATGGCGGGATGCTGCGGCTAGACCCGCAAGGATCGATGAGTCGATTGGCCGCCCGTCCAGATTGAAGAGGCCAACAATACCGCTCACGTGAAGCGCTCGGGTTCACCGGCACGCCCGGTGAGTCGACCGCCGGCTCCCAAACGTCAAGCTCTCGTCTTGGCGATCTTCGCCAAAGCCACCACGTCGCGGAGGGCCTTTCCTAGGAAGGCGTCGAACATGGCTCGGAAGCCACGCTGAAGAATCGGCATCACGCGGATCGCGCGCGCCAGGATGGGGCCCGATCTCCTATACAGGACCACGAGCGGCCAACCGCTGCGCCGTCGGTCGTAGATGCCGGTCATCCAGCTTCTCAGCAGGAACGTTCGCGGATCGTGCGCACCGTACAGAGCCTCGGCGATCCAGCAGGCCTTTGTGTTACCCGGTGTCCCATCCGACATACCGCCGTGCGACCCTTGCACGATGTCCTTGAGAGAACCGTACGCGGTCAGCGTAGGCCGTGCGTACGGCTTCTTGGTTGGCGATTGTTTTTGAGGCGTCTCACTCATAAAAGTCGCTTTCCCTACGCTTCAACAGTGGATCGCTCGCGAGAAACGGATCGAGGCTGGGTGCTCTCAACTGCAGCGAGCACCGCGCGGCGCACGCCTGGAAGGTGCACCAAACCGGCAGGATAGCACAACGCGAACCCGGGCACCTCGCGCGCAACGTCGGCAGCAAAGGCAAAGTGACGCGTGAGACGGGGCACTTCAACAACGTGCGCGTTGAAGCTGTTCTTGAGGAGCTCGTGAAAGAGTGTCCCCCTCGAGAGCGGCCGCGCTGCGATGACTGCGCCGGCGCTCCTCTCGGCGGGCGTCGGCAGAACGAACAGAGCTGCGAGCGGCAGCGGATCGACTTCCTGCTGATCCCGAACGAGAGAAAACACCTGTTTCTCCGTGAGCGGATTGAGCGGCGTGCCAGATCCTGAGGCGTCGAATAGATGCACCGCGTCGGGCTGGAGCTTGATGCGACCGCAGCCGGGAAGCGCCATCAAGCCGCCGCCGCGCCGGTCGATCAAGAGCAGGTCGTCGGTCAGGATCGGATAGCCGTCCTGGAGGAACGATGCCGCCAGCGTGGATTTTCCGAAGGTGCAGTCGCCCAGGAAGGCGACGGCCCGGTCATCGACGCGCACCGCGGTCGCATGCAGCGGTTCGATGCCCTGGAGGACCAGCGAAAACGACAGCACCTGACCGAACAGGAAATTGCGCAGGATGTTCGGATCAGCGCCGGAGAGCGGCCGATAGTCAATTCGAACACCAGAGTTCTCGACCCTGAACTCGTAGTAGTCCTTCCAACGAAGATAGTACGAGCCGTTCTCCAACAACTCGCACACGAACCAGTCATCGATCAGCCCCGCATCAGACGCGGACGGCGCTCGAAAACTCGACGCGCTTTGAAGCAATACGACCTCGCCAAAGCTGGTCCTGTGGTTGGTCGGGCCCGGCAGCTCGAGGTCGATGTCGGCAAGGACTGAGACTCCGTACACCGCAAAGCGATGCGTCGGCGTCTTCATTTGATGGTCGTCTGGCAGAAGAAATGCGGCACGAAGGACGATCGGACCGATGTGACGGCGTTGGTCGGCACTTCGCCGACGATGACGCGCCCGCCGCGCTCGACCCATGCATGGCCTTCCAGCCTCGCAGCGATGCGTCTCACGCCGACCGTGACACGGACCGGGTCGTCGTGCGAATCGAGAACGAGCTCGGTGACCAGCGCTCTCACGAGGCAGCTGCTGACGCGCGACAGACGGCGCGCGCTCGCGTCGAGCGCCCACAAGAAATCTGCTTCGCCGACGGCGCCCAGCGGACGAACGACCAGGGCTCGAAACACAGGCATCGCCCGTCGGAGCGTTGGCCATCTGACGACGCGGAGCGCGAAAGCCATCGCAAGGTGAAGAAGGGACACCCACAACAGCAATCGATAGTCTTGAAACGACCGTTTGGTTGTCATCAGAGTCGATTTTTCGACCGCCGAAAGGCTACGATTACATAGGTAGTATAGCCGGCGCCGAGTGTGAGGCGCAACCCGATGACGCAGCGTACGCTGCGTCGATGACGTGAGTGAAGGGCAGGATGGATGACCTTCGAGGTCGGCCGGTGGCGGGCGGATTCGCGCGTCGGGCATTCGCGATGCTCGTGTTTGGCCTCGCCCGCCTCGTCTACAAGGTGTCACAAGGCCTGCTGTACTTCGCGGGCGGGACTTTGCGGCTCGCCGACCTGCAGGGCATGTCACGATGGTACTGGCGCACGGTCGATGAAGACGACAACTCACTTCAAGGACTCGAGCCGTGGGAACTGAAGACGTATGGACAGGTCGTACGTGCGCGGGATGGCCTCCTCATCGTCGGCTGCGGAACGGGTCGGGATCTGATTCCATTCGTCGAGGCTGGTCATCGGGTCGTCGGCGTTGAGCCCTGCGCCGAGCGGCTCGCGACTCTGCGGCGGACCCTTCGGGAACGGGGCCATTCCGTCGAGCTGGTCGAAGGCTTCATCGAGGATGTCCATCTGTCAG
>JADGOC010000292.1 GCA_017883165.1 Acidobacteriota bacterium | reverse complement strand
CGCGGCAAAGTGCTTGGCCTGCGTCCCGAACCGCCGGTTGAGGAGCTCGTACGCCGTGAGCATCTCGCCCTGAAAATACGCCGGGATGAACAGCCAGCTGATGATGAATCGCGCGATGATGTGGCCGACGACGACCTGGAGATACGTGAGGCTGCCGCCCTGTTCGGGATGCGCGTAGGTGCCGTAGGCGAGCGCCGGCACGCCAATCAGCGTCAGCGTGCTCGTTTCGGTCGCGACGATTGACAGGCTGATCACCACCCACGAGGTCTGGCGGCCACCGAGAAAATAATCCCGGACGGACCGGTGAGACTTCCGGAAACGGCTCCCGAACACGGTAATGCCGACGAGATAAACCGCCAGAACCGCATAGTCGAGGGCAGAGAAGCCCACGTCTATTGGTCTACAAGAAAGGCGGCCCGTGCGACCTGCGCGAGGTAGTCGGGGCCGTGCTCGGGGCTCGTGAGGCTGTCGTAGGAGAACAGAATGCTGCCGCCGGCGCCCAGGCGCCGCGCGGCCTGCACGTTCTCGGCGATTTGTCCGGACGACAAACGATAGGCGCCGATGCCGGCCCAGACCAGATGGCGGCCGGCGATTTCGCGCGCGGCGGCGATCTGCGAGGTGAACACGTCGCCGTCGGTCGTGTAGGCCATCGGGCAAATCACGTCCACCAGGCCGCGATCGAGCCAGGTACGCCAGTCCTGCAGCCGGTGCGTCGAGGCGTCGGTGACGTCGGGGGTGACGGCCGCGCTGATCGTGATGGACGGCCTGGCCGCCCGCACCGCGTCGGCGAGACGCGACATCAGCGCCGTCATCCGCCCGGCGCGAAACGCGCGCCACCGCTCCGGAAACGCAGCCGTGTAGACGAGCGGATCGCCCGCAAGCCGCGCGTCGTAGCGGCGCGTCTCGGCCGCCGATAAATCCGGAACCGTGTTCAGGCGGAACGCCGTCAGCGCGTCACGGCTGTAGTCGAACTCGTCGTTCGGATAGCGGACGTAATCGAGATGGACTCCGTCCACCGCGTAGCGCGACACGATGTCGCGCACCACGCCGACGGTGTAGTCGGCCGACGCCTCCGCGATCGGCGAGAGATAGAGCCCTTCGAGATCCGCCGCCTGGCCGCGCACGTAGCGCGCGAGCCGTCCGAGGTACTGCGGGCTGTGCGGGTCGACGCCGTTGAGATCCTCGGCCAGGGCGCGCGGGACCATCAGCCACTCCGGATGCCGATAGACGACGTGATCGCGCGCC
This sequence comes from Acidobacteriota bacterium, assembly GCA_017883165.1. Classification (GTDB taxonomy): domain Bacteria; phylum Acidobacteriota; class Vicinamibacteria; order Vicinamibacterales; family CAVVIG01; genus JADGOC01. The sequence goes on along the minus strand of JADGOC010000292.1, from coordinate 2,030 downwards.
GACGGAAGTTCGCCGGCGCCGGCGACCAGGTTGACGTTGATCCACGCGTGGACCTGCAGACCCGCGGCGTGCGCCCGCGCGACGGTCGCGGCCAGCGGATCGAAAGTGGGCTGACCGGCGAGCGCAGCGGGCCGCGGGTCGAGACCGTTCGCATAGTACGCATCGGCGCGGCCGCGAACCTGCACCAGCAGCGTATTGAAACCGCTCGCGCCTGCCGCGTCGACCATCGTAGCCACGGCGGCGGGCGAGGTGAGGCTGGTCCGCACCACCCACAACGCGCGCACTTCGCTCTGCGCGTGGACGCGCGCGGGCGGCGACGCCAGCACGACGGCGGCCGCCGCGACGACGAGCGCTGCACGTCGCCGCGCCGTACTATACGAAGCTGCACTGGGCATGAAGCACCGGAGAGTAACATAGAATCGACGCGGCATGCATGTGCTTGGCATCGACGCCGGCGGCACCAAAACGGTGTGTTTGCTGGCGGACGAACGCGGAAACATTCTCTCGGAAGGACGCGGCGGCGGCGCAAACCTTCACACATCGGGCGAGCTCGAAGTCGAACAGGTGCTGCATGAAGTGATGGAAACGGCGATCGGCGATCGCGACATCACGCCGGCCGCCGTCTGCCTCGGCATCGCGGGCGTCGATCGCGACGACGAAGCGCGAACGGTGCGCGCGATCATGCGCCGCATCGGCTACAAGTCGCGCATCGTCGTCGTGAACGATGCGCTCGTCGCCCTCGTCGCCGGGGCAGGGAACGCGCCCGGCATCGTGATCATCGCGGGGACCGGCTCAATCGTGTACGGACGCAACGCGCGGTTCGAGGCGGCGCGCGCCGGCGGCTGGGGACACATCATCGGCGACGAGGGGAGCGGCTACTGGATCGGCCGCGAAGCGCTCGCGGCGATCGTGCGCGCGGTGGATGGACGCGGGCCTGACACCCGGCTCACCGAAGACGTCCTCGCGCATTTCAACATCGACGACGCCTCGCGCCTGCCGCGCATCGTCTACGACCGCGAGCTGCCGCGGATGAGCGTCGCGGCGCTCGGCCCGATCGTGCAGCAGGCGAGCGATCTCGGCGACGCGGTCGCGTCCGGTATTCTCGAGCGCGCCGCCGACGAGCTCGTGCTCGCGGCGCGGTCGGTCGCCACGCGGCTCGAGATGCGCGGCGACGAGTTCGCCTTCGTGCTCGCGGGCGGCGTCTTTCGCGTCGTGCCGTGGCTCGGGTACGAGGTGACGCGCCGCCTCGTCGAAGTGGCCCCCCGCAGCCATGTACGGCTGCTCGAGCAGGAGCCGGCGATTGGCGCCGTCGGTCTGGCGCTGGCGGAAGCGCGGGGCGCTCTCACGCTGCCGAAATATAAGTGAGACTCAGAATCTTCTCCACGCCGCAGGCCGCGGCCCACTCGCTCGCGCACGCCGTGGCCCGCGCGCTGGAGGACAACCCGCGCCTCGTGCTCGGGTTGCCCACCGGCCGCACGCCCGTGCCGCTGTATCGTGCGCTGGCCGCGCTGCACCGTGCCCGGCGCACCGATTTCTCGCGCGCCGCCACCTTCAACCTCGACGAGTTCGTCGGTCTGACGGGCGACGATCCGAGGAGCTACCGCGCCTTCATGCAACGCCACCTGTTCGATCACATCAACCTGCCGGCCCGGCAGATTCACTTCCTGAACGGCGCGGCGCGCGACGCCGGCGCCGAATGCGCGCGGTACGAGCGCGCCATCGCGCGCGCGGGTGGCATCGATCTCTTGATCCTCGGATTGGGCGCGAACGGCCACATCGGCTTCAACGAGCCGGCCGACGCGCTCGTCGCGGCGACGCATCGGACTTCGCTCAGCGCCGCGACGCGGCGGGCGAACCGGGCGTTCTTTGATCATCGCGCCCGCGCGGTACCGCGCCACGCGTTGTCGATGGGGATGGCGACAATCCTTCACGCCAGACGCATCGTGCTGCTGGCGACCGGCCGCGCGAAGGCGCGCTGCGTCGATCGGACGGTCAACGGACCGCTGACGCCGCGGCTGCCGGCGTCATTC
>JADGOC010000121.1 GCA_017883165.1 Acidobacteriota bacterium | reverse complement strand
GCGCAGGCCGATCGGCAGCGCGAGGAGGCACACCGCCGCCAGCAACGATGCTGAACGGCTCCGATTCGGTGCTGCGCGGTGAGGCCTCGTCGGCACGGCTGAAAGTGTATACTGGCGCGCGGCCGAACAGTCATCAGTCATCAGTCAGGATGGACCTATGACGCGCACACGGAATCTCGTTGTCGGAACGGCCTTCGTCGCGCTCGTGCTCGCGCTCGGCATCGGCCAGGCGGCGCTCGAACGGACCGCGGCCGCGCAGGGACGCGGCACCGTGCAGGCGCCGCGCTTCGAGGTGGATCCGTTGTGGCCCAAGCCGCTGCCGAATCACTGGCTGCTCGGCTCGACGATCGGCGTGTCGGTCGACGAGCAGGATCACGTCTGGATCATCCATCGCGGCCCCGGCACGCTCAACGAGCGGACCGAGATGAGCGCGGCCACCAATCCGCCGACCGCGGAGGAATGCTGCGTGCCCGCGCCGCCCGTCCTCGAATTCGATCAGGTCGGCAATCTCGTCGGACACTGGGGCGGCCCGGGCGACGGCTACGAATGGCCGTTGTCGAATCACGGCATCACGGTCGACTACAAAGGCAACGTGTGGATCGGCGGCAACGACGCCAAAGATGCGCAGGTCCTGAAGTTCACCAAGAGCGGAAAGTTTCTGATGCAATTCGGGCATCAGGGCAAGAGCGGCGGCAGCAACGACACGGAGAACTTCGGGCGGGTCGCCAAGATCTTCGTCGACCCGAAAGCCAACGAGGCCTACATCGCCGACGGCTACGGCAACAAGCGTGTCGCGGTGATCGACGCCGACAGCGGCACGTTCAAGCGGTACTGGGGCGCCTATGGGCACAAACCCGACGACACGCCGCTCGGCCGGTACGATCCGGATGCGCCGATTGCCCAGCAGTTCCGCAACCCGGTGCACTGCGCCGATCTGTCGAACGACGGATACCTGTACGTCTGCGATCGCCAGAACGATCGGCTGCAGGTGTTCCGTCCGGACGGCACGTTCGTGAAGGAAGTCATCATCGCGAAGAAAACGCTTGGCGACGGTTCGGTGTGGGACGTCGCGTTCTCGAAGGATCCGCAGCAGAAGTACATCTATCTCGCCGACGGCAAGAACGAAAAGGTGTACGTGATGCTGCGCGACACGCTGCAGATCATCACGAGCTTCGGCGACGGCGGGCGGCAGCCGGGCCAGTTCTTCGCCGTGCACAGCATCGCCACCGATTCGAAGGGCAACGTCTACACGACGGAAACCTACGAAGGGAAACGCCTGCAGAAGTTCGTGTACAAGGGCATGGGCCCGGTTGCCGAGAACCAGGGCGTCGTCTGGCCCGCGAAATAAAGGCACAAACGATTCACGCAGAACTCGCTGAACTCGCAGAGTGAGAATTCTCTGCGGTTTCTGCGGGTTCTGCGTTGACCGTGTGATTATGCCGCCGCCGCCGTTGTCTTCTTGCCGAGCACGTCGCCGAACACCGCGACCGCCTTCTTCATCTCCTCCATCGTCCCGAACGAGATCCGGCAGTGCGTCTTCTCGAACGGCGGGAAGTCGCGCGCGACCATGACGCCCCTGGCGCGGCACGCCGCGCGGAAGTCCTTCGCCGGACGCCCGATGTCGACGAACATGAAGTTGGCCTGGGAGTCGGTCGGCTTCATCCCGCGATCGGCGAACCACTTCATCGTGAAGTCGCGCACCTCGGTGTTTCGCGCGCGCTCGGCGGTGATGTAGCCCGGCGCCTGTGAGAGCGCGGCGATGCCCGCGTGCATCGCGAGCACGTTCAGCGAGCTCGTGCCGCCGCCGGCGTCCCATTCGGCCATCTTCTTGATCGTCTCGGGGTGCCCGATGGCGTAGCCCATCCGCAGCCCCGCCATGCCGTACGCCTTCGAGAACGTGCGCGCGACGATGATGCGCGGGTTCTCGATCGCAAGCGGCACGTGCGTGTCGTGATCCGGGTCCGTGACATAGTCGAAATACGCCTCGTCGACGAGGATCGTCGTGCCGGGCGATTCGCGGTTGACCTTGGCGAAGAAATCGCGCGACGCCTTCGCACCCACGTAGGTCGCCGTCGGATTGTTCGGGTTGCAGTAGAAGATGAGGCCGGCGCCTTTCGCCGCGTCTCCCATCTTGTCAAGATCGATCTTGAAATCCGCGTCGAGCGACACGCCTCGGACCGGGTACCCCATCATCTCGGCGTAGCCGACGCACTCCTCGTAGGTCGGGATCGTCCCCACGAGCGGCTTGTCTTTCGCCGTGAACAGATGGGTCGCCGACCGCAGGATCTGCGTCGAGCCGCAGCCGAGCACGACGTTCTCCGGCTTGACGCCGAACTTCTTGGTGATGACGTCGATGAGCTCGCCAGCGCTGCCCGAGTACCGGCCCGGCGCCCGCCCGCCGTCGCCGAACGCGGCGCGGACCGCGTCGAGCACCGTCTTGCCGGGCCCGAGCGGATTCTCGTTGCTCGCCAGGACAATCGTGCCGGGCTCGGCGGCGGCCAGCGACGGCTCGAGCGCCGCCCACACGCCGTTCTCCCGTCCACGCGCGCCAATGTACGAGCTCGTGAGCGCCCCAGCGGCGCCGACTCCGACCGTCTGGACAAATTCACGTCGCGTCAGCGGCATGACTTCCCTCCTACTGCGCCTTGCCGGCAGACGACGTCGCCGGCCGGAGCACGTTGCGGAACACGTCGGTCGCCCTGACCATCTCGTCCATCGTCCCGATCGAGATGCGCGCGTGGGTCTTCTCGAATGGCGGGAAGTCGCGGCCCACGAAGACGCCCGCCTTGGCGCAGGCGTCGCGGAATTCCTTCGCGGGGCGCTGGATGCCGACAAACAGGAAGTTGGCCTGCGAGCTGGTCGGCGTGAACCCGAGATCGTCGAGCGCCTTGACGGTGAAGGCGCGCACCTCGGTGTTGCGCGCCACCTCCTCGTCGATGTGCGTCTGGTCGTGCAGCGAGGTGATCGCCGCGACGATGCCGAACACGCTGACGTTGTACGGCATCTTCAGCCGCGCGAGCTTGCTGATCGTGTCGGCGCGGCCGATCCCGTAGCCGATCCGCATCCCGGCCATGCCGTACGCCTTCGAGAAGGTGCGCGCCACCAGGACGTTCGGCGTCTCGAGGGCGAGCGGCACCGCGGTCCGATACGACGGGTCGGTCACGTAGTCGTGATACGCCTCGTCGATGAGCACCACGGTGTCGGGCGACGCCTTGCGGACGCGCTCGACAAAGTCGGCCACGGTTGTCGCGCCGTGAACGGTGGCGGTCGGGTTGTTCGGGTTGTTGAAGAAGACGAGGCCCGCGCCCTTCGCCGCGGCGATCATCGGCTCGATGTCGAGCCGGAACGCCGAGTCGACCCGAACTTCGGTGAGCGGATGGCCGAGCTTCTTCGCCATCCCGGGACACGTCTCGAACGACGGCCCCGCGGTGACGAGCCCGCGCGCCGGCGACGTGAACGCGCGCATCGCGCTCTTGAGGATCTCCTGCGACCCCGCGCCCATGACGACGTTCTCGCGCTTCGCCTTGAATTTCGCCGCAACCGCCTCGGCGAGATCGCCCTCGCTCGGCGTGCTGTTGAACGGATACCGGCCCGCTTCAGGAAACGTGCCGACAATCGCGTCGAGCGCGGCCCGGCCGGGCCCGAGCGGATTCTCGTTGCTGTTGATCCGGATTTCGTGGACGCCTGGCGGAAGGAGAGGCCGAGCGGCGCGGCCGTTGTGGCCCGCTTCCGCGAGATGCGCTTCGAGTCCTCGCGCGGCGAGGAAGGCGCCGGACATTTCTTGCCGGGGGCTCGTCCGTCCCGATCCCACGATGTGCAGGAAGCCGCGACGCGACACAGACATACGACCCCTCCTTCGGCGCGAAACGCCGACAATCCTTGCGGATTTTACGCCTCGCCTCCGGGGCAGTCAACGAATGTCACCGCGTCGCGGCTGGACTTGCCTGCCCTGTGATATCCTGAGATCAGCCTTTCCCAGCGGGCCCGTCGCGACTCTTTTCCGAGGACAACTGCTCTATGTTGCAGACACATGCGATTCGCCTGTACACCCTCGCCGCCCTGATCGCGGCGACCCTGGGCGCGGCCACGCCGGCCCGCGCGCAGTACAAGCCGCAGCCGCTGAACGATCCGGCGACCGGCGAGAAATTCCACATCGAGGGCGGGATCGCCTACTGGAGCCCTACGGCTGACATCGTCATCGCCAGCGCCGGATTCGGCATCGTCGGCACCGACATCGACTTCAAACGCGACCTCGGCCTGACCGATCAGCGGTTCCCCGAGTTCCAGGTCACGCTGCGGCCGATCCGGAGCCAGAAGCTACGGTTCCAATACATCCCGATCAAATACGACCAGTCGGCGGTCCTCAACGCGAACATCGTCTTCAACGGCCAGAGCTACAAGCTGGGATTACCCGTCAACTCGACGCTCGACTGGAAGGCGTACCAGTTCGCGTACGAATACGACTTCGTCGTGAAGAACCGCGGCTTCGTCGGCTTCATCGCCGAAGCGAAGTACACCGACGTGACGGTGAATCTCGCGGAGCCGGGCCTGGTGCAATTCGCGCACGCCCGCGCGCCGATTCCCGCGCTCGGCGGCATCGCGCGCGTCTACGTGGTGCCGAACATCTCGATCACCGGCGAGGTCACCGGCTTCAAGTTGCCCGACAACATCAACAAGCAATACGGGGCCCACTATGTGGACGTGGACGTGTACGGCACGGTGAATTTCACGAACAACATCGGCGCGCAGGTCGGCTTCCGCTCGCTCGACGTCGGGTATCTGGTCAAGACCGATACCGGATCGCTGACGCTGAGGGGGTTGTACTTCGGGGCCGTGCTGCGGTACTGACAAGAGCGCTACCACGGAGGGCACGGAGGCCTGACGTGGTAGCTTTCTTAGTGCACCTTTAGGCCGGCTGGTACGAGTTTCTCCAACCGCCGATCAGCTTCACGTAACGTCTCTTCGCGCTTGCAGAAGCAGAACCGCAGCTTCGTGCGGCCGGCCGCCGCGCTCTTGTAGAAGCTGCTGCCGGGCACGGCCGCCACGCCGATCTCTTTCACCAGGTATCGCGCGAACGCCACATCATCGGAGAACCCGAACGTGCTGATGTCGGTCATGATGTAGTACGCGCCGTGCGGCTTGTAGCACGTAAAGTGATGGCGCTCGAGGATGTCGAGCAGCATGTCGCGCCGCCGCACGTACTGCGACGCGAGATCCCGATAGTACTGGTCCGGCAACGCGAGCGCCGCCACGCCGGCTTCCTGCAGCGGCGCCGCCGCGCCAACGGTGAGAAAGTCGTGCACCTTGCGGATCGCGCCAGTGAGCGAGGGTGGCGAGATCGTCCAGCCCACGCGCCAGCCGGTGACGCTGTAGCTTTTCGACAAGCTGTTGATCGTCACCGTCCGATCGGCCATGCCCTCGAGTGTGGCGATCGGCACGTGGCGCCGGCCGTCGTAGACGATGTGCTCGTAGATCTCGTCGGAGATCGCGACGGCGTCCCACTTGCGGCAGAGCATCGCGATCGTCTCGAGCTCGGCGGGCGTGAACACCTTGCCGGTCGGGTTGTTCGGCGTGTTGAGAATGATCGCTTTGGTCTTGTCGTTGAACGCGGCCGCGAGCTCGGCGGGATCGAACGTCCACGCGGGTTCGTGCAGCGTGACGTAGCGCGGCGTGGCGCCGGACAGAATCGCATCGGGCCCGTAGTTCTCGTAGAACGGCTCGAAGACGATCACTTCGTCGCCCGGATCGATGATCGCCATCATGGTCGCCATCATCGCCTCGGTCGAGCCGCAGCAGACCGTCACCTGCGCGTCGGCATCGACCGCCGGCCCATACCGCCTGGTGAACTCCCGCGCAATCGCCTCGCGCAGCGGACGCGCGCCCCAGGTGACGGCGTACTGGTTGATGTCGGCCTGAATCGCGGCGCACGCCGCGTCTTTCACGGCCGCCGGCGCGGAAAAGTCGGGAAAGCCCTGCGACAGGTTCACCCCGCCGTACAGCTGATTCAGCCGCGTCATCTCGCGGATGACCGACTCGCTAAATTGCGTCGCTTTCTTCGATCCGGTGAGCTTGGACATGCCGCGGCATTCTACGTCGCTTTGTGCGTCGTGCGGCGGACGGTCTTCTTCTTCGCGGCTGGGGACGCCGGCTTCTTCTTGGGCGCCGCCGTGGCGACCGCCGGCGTGGCGTCGGCGGGCTCCGCGCGGGCCGGCTCCGAGCCGCCGTACAGCCGCCGGTAGTCTTCCGCGGTGCCGAGAATCTTCTTCACGTAGTTCTGCGTCTCGGGAAACGGAATATCGTCGATGAAGACGTCACGCTCGACGCCCGGGCGCTCCGCCATCCACCGGACGACGCGGCTTTCTCCCGCGTTGTAGCTCGCCAGCGCGTAGTGCGTGCCACCGAACTGCTTGACGAGATCCGCGAAGTACGCCGTCCCCATCTTCAGATTCGTGTCCGCGGTGGTGAGCATGCCAATCGAGAACCGTTTAAGGTGCAGCGCCGATGCGTAGTGGCGTCCCGTGGCCGGCACGATCTGCATCAGCCCATACGCGTTCGCCGACGACCGCACGTCGGCGGTGAAGGTGGACTCCTGCGCGATCAGCGCCGCCACCATGTAGGGATCGAGATGATGCTCGGTGGCGTAGCGGCGGATCTCGGGCCAGTAGTTCACGGGAAACAGGACCTTCAAGAGCTCGGTCGGCAGCTGTTCGCCCCCCGCGGCGAGGTACTGCGGATACGCGCGCTTCATCGCGTTGATCCCGGTCCGCAGGTCGCCCCGCTCGTGGAAGATCCAGCCGAGCGTGGCCTGAATCGCCGACGAATCGGCCCACGCTTTCTGCGCATAGTGCAGTTCGTCGATCGCCTGGTCGTACAGCTCCAGCCCGAGCAGCGCGCGGATCACGCGTTCGTTCGGCGGCAGCGGCGCGATCGGGTTGGCCTGCGTCGCATTCCCGGACGCCTCGGCGGCGACCGCCTCGGCGGGCGACACCTCTGGTTCCTGCCCCGTCGGCGACGCAGCAAAGATGGCGCGCCCCTTGGGAGCCGCGTCGAGATGCTTGACGGCGAGCCGGCCGTAATAGCTGTTGAGATAATCGGTGGCCACCAGCGTGTAGCGCGCTTCGGCGAGCGGCTTCTCGTTCAGCGCGTCGTGCGCGCGCGCCGACCAATACAGCCACATGGGGCGGTAGTCGGAGCGCGGAAAATCAGCGGACGCCGCCTCGAACACGCGCGTCGTGTCGGCGTAACGGCCGTTCCGGTACGCCCACCAGCCGATCTTCCACGCCGCACGCTCGGCGTAGCGGCCAACGGGGAACTTCTCGTACAGCTCGCGGAACGTCTCGTCGGCCTTGTCGTCCTCGCTCTGAAGAATGTCATGCGTGGCGAGGTTATTGAGCGCCTCTTCGGCCCAGCTCTGCGCCGGGAACTCGTCCACGAGCTGGCGGACCGTTTTCAGATACTCCCCGTGATCGCCCAGCTCGCGGACCGAGACGGCGTAGAAGAACAGCGCCTCGGCTTTTCGCGACGCGTGGTCGACGAACGGGCGCACCTCGTCGCGCGCGTTGCGGGGGCGCTTCAGAAGATAGTCGCATTCGGCGATGCGCAGGCTCGCGAGCTCGCGATCGTCGCCCTGCGCAGCGTTGCGCACGCCTTCGAACCCGGTCCGCGCCTGCGCGTATCGCTTGCTGGCGAAGAGCCGCTCGGCGCGCCCCAGTTCGAGCTTGTACCGGTTGTTGCCCGGCGCAATCGGCTGAACGTTGGGGAGCGCGTCGAGCTCCGCGCTGGCGAGCGACGACAGATCGCTCAGCGGGAACTCGTAGTAGACGCGCGCGAACGCGCGGCTCGCCTTCTCCGCGTCGCCTGACGCCTTCGCCGTCCGCCCCAGCCGCATCAACACATCGTCGGGCGCCGTGGTTTTCGCGGCCGACAGCCGCTCGTAGATCGCGGCCGCGCCTGACTGGTCGCCGAGCGCTTCATCGCACTCGGCTTCCTTTACGGCCGCCGCTTCCACGAGATACCCGACGAGCTCCCGCGCCTGCAGCGATTGGAACGTGCGCTTCGCGTCGGCGGGCTGGCCGAGCCTCAGCTCCGCGAGACCTTCGTAGAAGATCGCGTAGTCGCCGAGCGGACTTTTTTGCAGCGACGGCTGCGAGAAGATTGGCAGCGCCTTCGCGTAATTGGCGTCCACCTCGAGCTTCACCGCCTCGGCGAATTCGTTCATCGGGGCCGTGTGAATGTGGCTCCGGTCGGGCGCCATCCAGAGCTGCGAGATCTCGGCGGGCAGACGGGGATGATTGGTCGGGACCAGGATCACCGCGCCGGGCGCCGGCGACTGCTGCGCGTGCGGCGCGCGCGACGCGGCGATCGCGATGAGCCCGAGCGTCAGTCCGAGGACGGTGATCCGTTTCATCGGTACGTCATCTGTCTTACGTCGTCTGTCCGAGCAGCGTCGCATCGCCGTTGGCGAGCGTGCGCACGAGCTCGGCGTCAAAGAAATCGGTGCGCTGGCGGACGTCGGCCGGCACGCGCTGCTCGTAGAGCACGCGCGCATGCGCGATCTCGCCGCCAAGCCGCACGGCCAGGTTGCGCTCGAGGCAGCCGGCCGCGACCGCCGGCTCGTGATACAGCTTGATCTCCGACACGAGCAGCCGCGCGTACCGTCGCGCCGCGTCATCATCATCGCTCTGTGGAGCAGGTGACGCGACGGGCACCGCGGTCGGAGGGGCCAAGGCGACGTCCGGGCGCTCCGTGAGGACACGCGCCGCCTTGAAGGCCGTCAGCGCCTCGAGACTCCGTGCGGCGTGGCGCGTCAGCACTTCGAGTATCGACGGCCACGCGATCGCGACATCGCGCTGCGGATCATCGGCGGCGCCTTGATCGGCGTACAGGACCGCGACGACCTGACCGCTCATCGGAATCGGCAACGCCACGCGTTCGCGTCCATCGGGCAACTCGAACGGCGGCTGGGAGAGACCGCCGGCGGTGTCCGACGACGCCGCGGCGCCGGTGCGCACCGCGTCGCCGACGACGCCCGAGGCGCCGGGGAGATCGAGCGTGAGGGACGTGTCGTGCGCCGCGCCGACCGGGAAGCCGAAACCCCCGGAGCCAACAAAACGCCAGCCGACGGCTGTCGCGCCGCGAACCAGGAGGATGCCGACGCGCGAGGCTTCGCGGCCCGCCGCGCTGATGAGGGTCTCGAGAATCTCGCTGAGCGACGTGGCGCGATCGATGGCGCGGATCGCGTTCAGGAGCCGCTCGCTCGCGGCGAGATCGGCGACGCGGCCGTTCTCGCGCGCGGCGGCTTCGGCGGCCGCCACGGCTTCGAAGAGCCGCGCGCCGGCGGCGCGTTCGGCCTCGCCGATCCGGGACGCGGTGTCGCGTTCGGCGTCGGCGCGCGCGTCGTTGGCGGCTTCGTTCGCCGCGCGATCGCGGTCGGCCTGGGCGGCGGCGGCCAGCTCATCGGCCACGCCGTTCAGCGCGCCGGCGATCTCGTCGCGAAGACGGTCGGTCAGCGTATCGAACGCTCGCCGCAGCTGTTCGTCAAATGGCATCGGTTTCTAGCGGGCCGCTGGGGACGGCGCCGGACGTCGTCGGGGTGAGTGTTCAGCAATTATGCGGGTGCGGTTGGGAACAAGTCAAGCCGTGCGAGCCCGGCAACTCCTGCAGGCAGAATCATTTGACCCCCTTCGCGCCCCCGCCTACAATGGAGGGTACGCGATCACGCGAGCGCTCCGCCCAGCGAACACTCCCCACATGGGGGCGACACGGCTTCGACGGGGGTAGAGATTCGCGGGATGCATGCCGAGCTCCATTGACTCGTTAATCCGATGGAATATCCACTTAACTGCGGATACTAACTACGCTCTCGCAGCTTAATTAAGCTGTGAGCGTCTGCCTTGGCCTCGCCTGGTGGTTGAGGGTCAGACGTCATTAAGCAGGCTGGCGATCAGATGGCGACTCGGCGCCTGATCGTGAGACGCACCGGGTCTGGCGCCTGGCGGTTTTGAGCCGCTTCCTCACGTCGGGCGCGACAATTCAGAAGCGGCTATGCATGTAGAGTCCCGCGGGGAAGTACCTTCGGACGCGGGTTCGACTCCCGCCGCCTCCACCACTTAACGTGTTCTACCGAGAGGAGTTCGCGATCTCGGTAGATCCCGTTGCCACCATGTTGCCACGACCGAAGGACGGAACCGGTCCGTCCAAGAGCCGGATCGCGCCCTCCACCGCCGCCGGACTCAAGTGCATGTACCGCTGCGTCGTGGCGAGATCCTGATGCCCAGCCAGCTCCTGAATGGCCCGCGCTGGCGCTCCCTTCATCGCTAGGGGTGAACAGAACGTGTGCCGCAGGCGATGAACGCCGCTCCTCGCCAGCTGTGCCCGGTGGGCTGACCGTCGAACGTGGTCCTGCACGATCTTCTGTGTGAGCGGTGCTCCATCGCGTTGACACAGCACCCGAGTTCCGCGCAGGTGTCGGTACTCGCGAAGTGCCGCCGCGAGCCTGATTGTCAGAGGCACATATCGCAACCGTCCGCCCTTCGTGTCTGTGATGTGGCCCTTCCAGTCGGACCGCTGGACACAGAGTTGCCGTTTCCCGAGATCAACATCGCTCCACTCCAGCGCCATTATCTCGCCGCACCGGAGTCCCGCTTCCCCACCCAAGAGCACGATGAGGTATGCATTGCGATCCATCTCCTTCGCCGCCGCAACCAACTGTTCATATTCGTCGAAATCGTAGAACCCCGCTGAAGGCTTCGGAATCCGCAGCAACCGGATTGTTGCGGGTGACCGTTCGATGACTTCCCATTCCACGGCCTTCCTTAATCATTAGCATCACATCTAGAACGGTCAGCACATTATTGACTGTCTTCGGGGCCTTGAGCCGAAGCGCATGCTTCAGATGCTGCACCCCTTCATTCGTGATCGCGTCGAGCCTCTTCGCGCCGAGCAACGGGATCAGATAAGTGTTGAGGATGGTCTCCTTGGCTGCTATGCCGCTTGGCTTCTGTCGGTTCGCCCGGGCGTACCCGTCAAGAAATCTCGGCGCGAACTCTTTCAACGTGGGCACCTCCCTCTTGGGTTTGGGTTGGCCGTGTTGCAGCAAGTGCCGCTCCCGGTCCTGACCCCATCGTTGAGCCGCCGACTTCGAGGCGATGGACAAGGCAAGGCTGGCGCTGAGTCAGCTTCATGCCTTTTTCGCCTTCCGCCTTGCTGCCCAGATCCTCTTCATTCGGTCGCTAATGGCTTTCTTGGCTGCCTCGGTCATCTTGCGGCGACGACGGCGACGGATAGCACGCTTGACGGTCTCGACGGGCGCAGACAGCAGACCGCCCGAGTGCCTCCGAAGATGTGGAAAATGCCTG
>JADGOC010000291.1 GCA_017883165.1 Acidobacteriota bacterium | reverse complement strand
CGTCAGCGCTTGAGCAGCTTGGGGAACTCCGCCTCGAGGTGCTTCACCTTCGGCAGATCGTTGAACACGATGTAGGGATAGTCGGGGTTGCGATCGAAGAAGCGCTGATGATACGCCTCGGCCGGATAGAACCCCTCGAGCGGCACGACCTTCGTGACGATCGGACGCGAAAAGATCTCCGCCTCGTCGAGCTGCTGGATGTAGGCGACCGCCACCTGCTTCTGTTCGTCGCTGGTGTAGAAAATCGATGATCGGTACTGCGTCCCTTCGTCGGGCCCCTGCCGGTTCAACTGCGTCGGATCGTGCGCGACCGCGAAGTACACCTTCAGCAGCTGGCCGAACGTGATCTGCGACGGATCGTAGGTGACCTTCACCGACTCGGCGTGGCCGGTCGTGCCGGTGCTCACAATCTCGTAGTGCGCGGTCCACTTGCTGCCGCCGGCATAGCCCGACGTCGCCTCGGTGACGCCCTTGACGCGCTCGAACACCGCTTCCACGCCCCAGAAACAACCGGCGGCGAACACTACCGTGTCCGCCTTGGCCGTGAGGTGCAGGTCTTTTTGCGGATCGGGGAAGCTCGAAGCGCCCAGGCTCACGGCCGATATCAAGAGAGACGCGAGCAGCGTTGGTCGCATGATCCAATATTGTAAGCTGTGTTTGCCTTGCTCCCGGGTTCAGCGTGTTCTGCGTGATACGTCGAGACACCAACGTGACGGTGGGCTTGCTCGTCTAATATTCGGGGTGTCCCGTCATGCGCGACGACCTGAGAACGGCTTTTCGCTCGCTTCGCAAGTCGCCGACCTTCACCGGCGTCGCCCTCGTCGTGCTCGCCCTCGGCATCGGCGCCGGCACGGCCATCTTCTCCGTCGTGGACGCCGTCGTCCTGCGCGCCCTTCCTTTCGACGAGCACGACCGCATCGTCGCCGTGCTGGGCGTCGATACCAAGCGGCCCGTGACCTTCGGCGGCGGGAGCACGACGACGCAGACGTACCTCGATTGGCGCCGGTTGCAGCTGTCTTTTGACGGGCTGGCGTCGGTCGGCAGCACGTCGTTCCGGCTGAAGACCGAGAGCGGCGAGCCGGTGGACGCGCGCGCCCAGCGCGTCACGTGGGAGTTTTTTCAGGTCCTGCGAGTCGCCCCGCTGCTCGGGCGCGCGTTCACCGCCAACGACGAGATCGACGGCCAGAACCGATCGGTCATTCTGAGCTACGGCTTCTGGCAGCGGCGGTTTGGCGGAGCGCCGGACGCGATCGGCAAGACGCTCGAGCTGAACGAACAACCGTGGGAGATTGTCGGCGTCATGCCGCGGGGCTTTGCGTATCCGGTGGCGAGCGATCGGCCGACCGAGCTGTACGTCCCGCGGGCGTTCACCAGCGACGACAAGGTTCGAGGCGGCAGCCGCAGCTACAACAGCATCGTGATCGGCCGGCTGAAGCCCGGTGTGACCATCGCGCAGGCCTCCGACCAGATGAACCGGGTGGCGGCGGCCCTCGAAGAGCAGTATCCGAAGTGGGAGCCTGGGTGGCGCGTCCGCGTCGTCACGCTGCACGAGCACCTGGTCGGCCGCGTGCGATCGTGGATGCTGATGCTGCTCGGGGCCGTCGGCCTGGTGCTGCTCATCGCGTGCGCGAACGTCGCGAACCTGATGCTGGCGCGCGCCACGGTGCGAAGCCGCGAGATGGGCATCCGCGCCGCGCTCGGCGCCAGCCGCTGGCGGCTCGTCCGCGGCCTGCTCGTCGAGGGCGTGGTGCTGTCGCTCGCCGGCGCCGCGATCGGCGTGGCGCTCGCGTACGCCGGTGTGCGCGTGCTCAGGTTATGGCTGCCGCCGGGGCTGCCGCGCGTGGCGGCGATCGGCATCGACCTGCGCGTGCTCGGCGTGGCGATTGCGGCGGCGCTCCTCACCGGAGTGTTCTTCGGCATCGTGCCGGCGCTCCAGTCGTCGCGCCCGGACCTGACGTCGGCGCTCAGGGAAGGCGGCCGATCGGCGACTCCAGGTGCGTCCGGTCAGCGGCTTCGCGGCGCGCTCGTCGTGGCCGAGATGGCGCTGGCCGTCGTGCTGCTCGTCGGCGCGGGGCTCTTCATCGGCAGCTTCGTCAAGCTGATGTCGGTGAATCCCGGGTTCGACTATCACAACGTGCTCGCGGTCAGCGTTGGGGTCCGCTTCGAGCGGGGCAAGCTGGCCGACGCGCTCGAGCGCGGAGGTCCGTACGTGCAGCAGATGCTCGAGGCTGTCAGCCGTGTACCCGGAGTGGAAATCGCGGGTGCGGTGGAGGGTGGGTTGCCGCTCACGGGCGACTGGAACCGGACGAGCGTCGAGTTGCCAGGCCGCGGCGAGTTGAAGGGCGACGACGACTCGATCGACAGGCGCGAGGTGTCGCCAGACTACTTGAAGGTGCTGCGGGTGCCGCTGGTCCGAGGACGGATGCTGACGGCGCAGGACCGCGACGGCGCTTTGGACGTTGTTCTGATCAACGAGACCGCCGCGCGGAAGTACTGGCCCGGCGCCGACCCGATCGGTCAGCGCGTGAAGATCGACAAGAAAGACCGCATGGTCGTCGGCATCGTCGCTGACATCAGGCATTTCGGTCCAGAGACGCCGCCGCGCCAGGAGTGCTACATCCCGCTGGCGCAGGAGCAGGTGATCGGCGCCGACCTCGTGATGCGGACCAAAGGCGATCCGTTGAGCGTGCTGCCGGCAGTGAAGGCGGCGATCTGGTCGGTGAACCGGGAGCAGCACCTATCGGGTGACGTCTTCACGCTCGACGCCTACATGGATCGCTTGATCGCGCAGCGGCGGTTCAACATGGCGCTGCTGGCGCTCTTCGGCGTGCTCGGTCTGGTGATTGCGGCGGTCGGCATCTACGGCGTGATGGCGTACGTCGTGGCGCAGCGCACCAACGAAATCGGCGTGCGCATGGCGCTCGGCGCGACGCCGGGCCGCGTGTTGTCGATGGTCCTCGGCCGGGCGGCGGTGCTGATGGCGGCGGGGCTCGCGATCGGCGGTGTCGGCGCGTGGTATCTCAGCGTCGGCGTGAAGACGTTTCTGTTCGAGGTCCAGCCGAACGACGTCCGCGTGTTTGCCGCGGCGCTGGTGGTGCTCGCGGCCGCGGGTCTCGTCGCGAGCGCCATTCCCGCGCGTCGCGCGTCGCGGGTCGATCCGATGATCGCGCTGCGGCAGGAGTAGGGCTATGATCGCGCGCGGATGGACCACGAGATCCTGATGCGCGCGGCGCTCGACGAGGCCCGGCGCGCCGGCGCGGCCGGCGAGGTGCCGATTGGCGCCGTCGTCGCGATTGGCGGCGAGATCGTCGGCCGCGGGTACAA
>JADGOC010000290.1 GCA_017883165.1 Acidobacteriota bacterium | reverse complement strand
GCTTCGTTTCAGCGGCATTGGTCCGATCAAAGAGACGCTGATCGGACGCGTCGAAGCGCGGAATGGGGCCAACCGTGAGCGATGGCTCCGCAAGATGCATGCGTTCGGCCGTGAAGGCTGGTAGGGCATTGGCCGCTTCGGTGGATGTCGCTCGGGCCCCTGAAAGCGGAAGCCGAGCGCCGGGCACATGCGGCCCCATCTCGTTCACCGACGAGCTGAGCGTCCCGTTTCGGCACCTCAGCGCATGACGCCAATGGAGACGCCGATGGCGGCGGCCATGGCGGCCAGCAGTGCACCGGTGACACGCTGGAAGCGGGGCGTTCCGAGCACGACAGCCAGTACCGTCTTCAACAGGCAGTTGACCAGGATCCCGATCGCGATGGCCTTTGCGGCGACGGCGGGCGCGTTGCCAAGAATCGGAGTCGTCGTCATCGAAATCGTGAGCGCGTCCACGTCGGTCAGACCGAGCACAGCGCCCGAGACCAGCAACCCGCTGTCGCCGAACACGCGGCCTGTCGCGCCGACGGCGAAGAGCACGAACTGAAAGAGCGCCGCCATTTCGAGCGCCGGACCGATCTGCAGCGGGTTGGTCGGCCGCTCGGGCTGACGCACGGACTCGGCACCCTTCCTCCACCACAGCGCCAGGGCAACCGCTCCGATGACGAACGGCGCGGCAACGTAAGGCAGCAGCAGCCGCGCGACTGCCAGATTCAGCACGCAGGCCGCGACCGCCACCCGTGGAAACAGCATTGTGCAGGCCGCGATCGCGCCCATGGCGAGCGGCTGGGCGAGCGTCTGCTCCTGGCGGCTGAGGCGCGCGAACGTGAAGGTCACATTGGTGGACGAAATCATGCCGCCGAGCAGCCCTGCCAGCGGATAGCCGCGTCCGGCGCCGAAGATGCGGCGTGCCAGATAGCCCGCGAAGCTCAGTCCCGTGAAGAACAGCACGAGGAGCCACAGCTCGCGCGGCCTGATGCCGCCGAAGGGGCCGATCGGGCCTTCTGGCAGGAGCGGCAGGATGACGATCGCCATTACGCCGAAGCGCGCGGCCGCGCGCAGCTCCTCATCGTCGACGCGTCCGACGAGGGCGTGGAGCCGGGATTTCTCGACCAGAAGGAGCGTGCTGACCGCGATGATGCCGCTCGCGAGCGCGAGCCATCCGACGCCGGCCGCAAGCCCCGCCCCGATGACGACTAGGGCAGCGGCCTCGGTTGTGGCATCGATCTCGCGGCGGCTCGCGGCCACGTAGCCGGACACGACGAGCGCGACGGCTCCGGCGGTGAGCACGATCGCCAACCCGGCGAGATTCAGCGTGGTGAGCCAGCCCGCCAGACCGGCGATCCCCCCGATCAGCGTGAAGGTGCGGACTCCGCCGAATCGGGCAAGCGGTCCGCTCGCATGCCCGGACCGCTGCCGCTCAACGCCGATCGCGGCGCCGCCCAACGCGGCGACGATGATTCCCAGAGGTCCGGCCGGATCGGTCATCTCGGCGCGTCCAGTTTCCTGGTGAGACTGCGGAACCCGATGAGGTACGCTGCGCCCATCGCGAGCAGCGCGGCCGGCACGAACGGCGCAATCGTTCGCTGTTTGAACCGGAGGGTGACCGACGCCGCGCCGCCGAGTCCGACGTTGTCCACGGCGATTCGTACGGCATGTCGCCCGTCACGAACCACGATGGCGTACGGAGGGCCCGTGCTCGATTCGTCCGCGGAGGGCTCGGAATCCTCGATCGACTGAACGACATAGCCCGCCGGCAGGACGATTTGGTTATCGACCTTCGCGAACACCATCATCGTCGAGTTCAGGAACCGGTACGTCATCGTGCGGTTGCCGAACGCCCTGGGCGCCGACTTCATCCCGGCGAAGAACTGCTGGACGTCGCCGCTGACGCGGAGCGTCGCCGGCGCTGCCGGCGGGGTGGGGAAGCTGATCGAGACGTAGCGCCTTCCCGCGTCGCTCACCAGCGTCGGAGACGCGCCATCCACGCCGCTGACCGTGAGGCCGCCGACTTCCCCCGCGCCCAGCGGGAGACGCACCGGGCTTGTGGTTCCGGCCGGGAGATCGATCTGGATGTCCAGATGTGCGGAGCCGTCGGCGTTCATCCAGACGGTCTCTGCGTAGCGAGGCAGCACGTCCGCGCGCGCCGCTGCCGGAGCGGCGGCGACGAGGCCGCACGCCAGACAGAGGAGGATCGCGCGCGCGTTCATGTCAGAACCCCGGCGTAATGCCCAGCAGCCGGAAGCACGTCAGCCCGGCGATGGTGAGCAGGATGATGCCGACCGTCGTCATGAAAAATCCGAACTTAAGGTTGTCGAGCAGCGAATACTGGCCCGTCGAGAAGAGGATCAGATTCGGTTTAGCGCTGATGGGCAGGCCGATCACCCAGTCGATGGTGAAAGCCGCCGGCAACGCCAGCGACACGGGCTCGAAGCCGAGATACCGCGCGACGCCGATCACGAACGGAATCATGATGATCGTCCGCATCGTCTTCGAGGTGAAGAAGAAGTGCGAGTACATGTTGACGGCGATCACGATCACGTACACGACCCAGAAGTTGGCGTGCTGGCCGAAGTGCAGCGCCTCGAAGACGTTCTGTACGACCCACCGTGCGGCGCCGCTCTGGTCGAGCGCCAGTCCGCCCGCGTACGCGCCGGCGCTGAAGATCATCAGGTGCCACGGGATGTCGGCGTCATTCCACGACAGCAGGCCGACGCGTGGCATGAACGTGATGATGACTCCCAGCATGGCCGCCATCACCGGATCGATGCTGAACCCGAACCAGCCGGCCTGAAAGCGATCCGTCACCCACAGGAAAATCACCAGACTGAAGATCGCGATCCCCTTTCGTTCGTTGAAGGTCAGCGACCCGAGCCGGCCGAGTTGCGCGCTCAGCGCCTCCACGCCGCCGGAGAGCCGCGGTTGGGCGTCCGCCTGGGCGATCGGAAAGAGGAATCTCGGCCCCGCCCACCAGGCAAGCGCCATCGCGATGACGGCCACCGGCAGGTTCGCGAACATCCAGTCCGTGTAATAGACGCGATGCCCGCCCATCGTGAGAATGAATCCGACCGCGATGAGATTCGCCGTCGATCCGGTCATGAAACCCGACGAGAAGATGTTGATGCCGAGCAGGTTCTGCAGAAACAGGTTCTTCCCGAAGTTGGTCCGGCGCGCAGCGGACGATTGGTAGATCGCGGCGACCACGAGCATGAGCGGCAGCGTCATGACAGCGCGGGCCGCGGTGGCAGGGATGAGCGGCGCGAGCGCGAGCTGGAGCAGCACGAACGCCAGCAGCGTCGTGCCCGCATGCCCGCCGAACCGCACGAGCAGGTGGAGCGCGAGGCGCTTCGCCAGATTCGTCCGGATGAGG
>JADGOC010000289.1 GCA_017883165.1 Acidobacteriota bacterium | reverse complement strand
GTACATGCCGCCCATGCCGCCGCCGCCGCCCATGCCGCCGGCGGGAGCCTTGTCCTTCTCCTTGACCTCGGAGACGAGGGCTTCCGTCGTGAGCATGAGGCCGGCGATCGACGCCGCGTTCTGGAGAGCCGACTTCGTGACCTTGGCCGGGTCGACGATGCCCGCCTTGAGCATGTCTTCCGTCTTCTCGGTCTGGGCGTTGAAGCCGATGAAGCCGCCCTTCTCCTTGAGCTCCTTCACGATCACGGAGCCCTCGACCCCGGCGTTCGCGATGATCTGGCGGGCGGGCTCCTCGAGCGCGCGCTTGACGATGTTCACGCCGATCTGGACGTCGCCGTGCTCCTTGAGCTTGTCGACCTCGATGATGGCGCGCAGCAGCGCGACGCCGCCGCCCGGCACGATGCCGTCTTCCACGGCCGCCTTCGTGGCGTGCATGGCGTCCTCGACGCGGGCTTTCTTCTCCTTCATCTCGGTTTCGGTGGCCGCACCGACCTTGATGATGGCGACGCCGCCGACGAGCTTCGCCAGCCGCTCCTGCAGCTTCTCGCGGTCGTAGTCCGAGGTCGTGTCGTCGATCTGCGCGCGGATCTGCTTCACACGTCCCTGGATGGCCGTGGACGCGCCGGCGCCCTCGACGATCGTCGTGTTGTCCTTGTCGATGGTGACCTTCTTCGCCTTGCCGAGGTCTTCCAGCTTGATGTTCTCGAGCTTGAGGCCGAGGTCCTCGGTGATCGCCTTGCCGTTGGTGATCGTCGCGATGTCCTCGAGCATGGCCTTGCGTCGATCGCCGAAGCCGGGGGCCTTCACCGCCGCAGCCTGCAGCGTGCCGCGCAGCTTGTTGACGACGAGCGTCGCGAGCGCCTCACCCTCGATGTCTTCCGCGATGATGAGCAGCGGGCGGCTGAGGCGCGCCACCTGCTCGAGGACCGGCAGCAGGTCCTTCATCGAGCTGATTTTCTTCTCGTGGATCAGGATGACCGGGTTTTCGAGCACGACTTCCATGCGCTCGGGGTCGGTCACGAAGTAGGGAGATAGGTAGCCGCGGTCGAACTGCATGCCCTCGACCACTTCGAGCGACGTGTCGAGCGTCCGCGCCTCTTCAACGGTGATCACGCCGTCCTTGCCGACCTTGTCCATCGCTTCGGCGATGATCTTGCCGATCGTCTCGTCGTTGTTCGCCGAGATCGTGCCCACCTGGGCGACCATGTTGCCGCTCACGGGCTTGGACATTCGCTTCAGCTCGGTGGTCAGCGCTTCGACCGCCTTCTCGATGCCGCGCTTGATGTCCATCGGGTTCGCGCCGGCGACGACGTTCTTCGCGCCCTCGCGGTAGATCGCCTGCGCCAGCACGGTGGCCGTGGTGGTGCCGTCGCCCGCCGTGTCGGAGGTCTTGCTGGCGACTTCACGGACCATCTGCGCGCCCATGTTCTCGAGCGGATCCTTGAGGTCGATTTCCTTGGCGACGGTGACGCCGTCCTTGGTGATGGTCGGCGATCCGAATTTCTTGTCGAGGACGACGTTGCGGCCCTTGGGGCCGAGCGTCACCTTCACCGCGTCGGCCAGCTGGTTGACGCCGCGCAGGATGGCCTGCCGCGACTGCTCGCCGTAAACAATCTGTTTTGCCATTGATGCTGTCTCCTACTTCTTTTTCTTGTCGTGAGCGCCTTCGATGACGCCGAGCACTTCGTCTTCGCGCATGATGAGATAGTCCGTCCCATCGAGCTTGATTTCCTGGCCGGAGTATTTGCCGAACAGGATGGTGTCGCCCGCCTTCACGTCGAGGGCGATGCGCTTGCCGTCGTCTTTGGCCTTGCCGGCGCCGACGGCGATGACTTTGCCTTGCTGCGGCTTCTCTTTGGCGGTGTCCGGGATGATGATTCCGCCGACTTTCTGTTCGCCTTCATCGAGGCGCTGGACAATGATGCGGTCGTGCAGCGGTCTGACGTTCATGCCTTGTACTCCGTCTGTCGAAAGGGTTGGACCTTCTGGATGACTTGATGAAAAGGGGCCGCCTCTGGCGGTTAGCACTCGCCAGGCGCGACTGCTAATTATATGTGAGTGGTTGGCAGAGTCAAGGGGAGAGTGCCAGACCGCTCGAGCTAGCCGGCCCGGCGCTTGATCCGATACTCGCCCATCTTGCGGGTGAGGGTGTTGCGGTGCATGCCGAGCGAATCGGCTGTCTTGGTGAGGCTGCCTTCGTACGTGACGAGCACCCGCGCGATGAAGCGCTTCTCGAATTCGCGCACCGCGTCCTCGAACCGCACGCCCTTGTCGACCATTTCTTCGACAAGCTTTTCGAGGCGGTCGCTAATCACTGCTCGCGGGGTCCCACCCCCGCTCGCTCTCGCTCGCGCGTTCGCTCGGGTCGCAGGCGCTAATCACGGATGTCGCTCATTATGCGAGCTCCCGGCCGGTGAGGCGGCGATACGCTTCGACGTATTTCTCGCGCGTCTTTTCGACGACGTCCGCCGGCAGCGACGGGACGGGGGGCTGTTTGTTCCAGCGGATCCGCTCGAGGTAGTCGCGCACGAACTGCTTGTCGAAGCTGGGCTGCGCGCCGCCCGGCTTGTAGCCGTCGACGGGCCAGAAGCGGGACGAGTCGGGCGTCAGCGCCTCGTCGATCAGGATCACGCGCTCTTCGGGCGCCTTCGCGCTGCCGGGCAGCAACCCGAATTCGAATTTCGTGTCGGCGACGATGATGCCGCACGATTCGGCGTGGGCCGCGCCTTCGGCGTACAGCCGGAGCGTCAGGTCGCGGACGCGATCGAAGAGCGGCCGGCCGACCATCTCCACGGCCCGCGCTTCGCTGATGTTGATGTCGTGCCCGCTCTGCTCCTTGGTGGCCGGCGTGAAGATCGGGTGGGGAAGACGATCCGATTCCCGCAGCCCTTTCGGCAGCGCGATGCCGCACACCTCGCCGGTGGCGACGTAGTCCTTCCAGCCGGATCCGGACAGATAGCCGCGCGCCACGCATTCAATCGGCAACGGCTCGGTCTTCTTCACGAGCATCGATCGGCCGGCCAACAGCGCCTGGCCGCGCGCTTCGGCGGGAAATGCCGCCGGGTCGATCGAGAGCAGGTGGTTGTCGACAATCGCGGTCGTGCGTCCGAACCAGAAGACTGAAATCAGGGTGAGCACCTTGCCTTTGTCGGGGATGCCCGATCCGAGCACGTAATCAAAGGCGGAGATGCGATCGGTGGCGACGATGAGCAGGCGATCGTCGAACTCGTAGATGTCGCGGACCTTGCCGTGTCGATCGGGCCGGCGTCCGACGAGCGGGGATTCGAGAATAGGCGTGGGGAGGGGCAACAGAATTCTCGGCGGAAAAGAAGTGCATCTTACAAGGAGCGCCGCCGTGTTGACAACAACAAC
>JADGOC010000023.1 GCA_017883165.1 Acidobacteriota bacterium | reverse complement strand
CGGTTCGGACGTGCTCGACGCCCTCATCGCCGGCGTCAACATCGTCGAGCTCGATCCGCTCGACAACAGCGTCGGCTACGGCGGTCTGCCGAATGCCGAGGGGGTCGTGCAGCTCGATTCCTGCTGCATGCACGGCCCGAAGAAGCGCGCGGGCGGCGTCGCGTCGATCGAGGGCGTGCGGACGCCGTCGAAGGTCGCGCAGCTCGTGATGGAGACGACCGACCATCATCTGCTGGTCGGCAAGGGCGCGCAGGACTTCGCGCGAGAGATGGGATTGAAGATCGAAGACGATCTCAACACCGAGAAGTCGCGCAGCCTGTGGCTCGAGTGGAAGCGGCGGGTCGATCCCGAGCACTATCTCGATCCGAAAAAGCGCGGCGCCGCCTGGTACCAGGCGGGCCTGCAGATGGTGCGCGAGGGGCTCATCGATCCGGAGCATTACTTCGGCACGATCAATTGCGACGCCGTCAACGCCAAGGGCGAGATCTGCGGCGTGACGACGACGAGCGGGCTGGCGTGGAAGATTCCGGGGCGCGTCGGTGACTCGCCGATTCTGGGCGCCGGGTTGTACGTCGACGGCGATGTCGGCGCGGCGGGATCGACCGGCCGCGGCGAGGCGAATCTCTACAATCTCTGTTCGTTCTTCATCATCGAGGAGATGCGCCGCGGCGCGCATCCCAAGGACGCCGGCATGGCGGCGCTCAGGCGCGTGGCGAAGAACACGGTGGAGAAGCGGCTGCTGGACGACAAAAGCCAGCCAAACTTCGGCCTCAACTTCTACGTGCTGAACGCCAAAGGCGAGTACGCCGGCGTGTCGTTCACGCCTTCGAAGTACGCGGTCTGCACCGAGCACGGTGCGCAGACGCTCGACACCGAGGCGATGTACCCGGCGCATCCCACGGCGTGACCCCTTACTGCGTGTCGTGGACGACCGCGCCCATGCGCGTGGCGTTGATCAGCCACCGCGAGCCTTCTTTGACCATCACGGCGAAGAACGGCTCGCGGCCTGTCGGCATCTTGAGGCCACCGGCGGAGGTCGCCGGCCCCGATTCGACCGTCCCGTCGACCAGCGCCACATCTGGCCGCAGCAGCCGCACCGCGCGCAGCGTCACGTGACGGACGCGCGCGGGCAGTCCCGGAAGTCCCGCCACCCACATCGCTTCGATCTCGGCGCGGCCGTTTCGCAGCTGCGCGTCGGGGACGACGCCTCCGTGATCGGCGTCGATCGTCCAGGCGCTCGCGATCGCGGCGGCGTCCTTCTGGCTCAGCGCCGTGACAAAGCCGTCCCACGTCTGTTGAATCCCCTGGCGGACCGCCGGATCGACCGTCGCGGTTTGCGCCGCGACGCCGGCAGTCATCATGACGGCGAGTCCGAGCGCGATCATCGGTCGCATGTGGCGCCTTTCTGATAGACGAGCGCTCGTCAGGACTTCTGCCCTGGGATGATGCCGCTCTTGAATTGTCCGTGTCCGTGTTTCGCCGACTGGCCTTTGGGAATGCTCAGCGACTTCCAGTTCGGCCCGGCGAAATGCTTGGCGAGCAGCACGATCTGGCCGACGTGATAGGCCGTGTGGCCCGCCGAGCGATTCAGCGCTTCGATCACCGCGAACCCTTCACCGCGGATGTGAATCGTGCGCGTCGTATCATCCGGCGCGAGCGCCCCGATGGCGTCGAGCGCCACACGCCAGCCCTCGTTCCACCACCGCATGACGTCCTCGCGGGACGCGGGGCCGTCCAGCTCGAACTCGCCGTCGCGGTTGCGATCCTGTTTCTCACCGTCGCTTGTCAGGAAGTCGGTGAATCGCGACTTCAGGTTGCCGCCGACGTGCTTGACGATCACCGCGATGCTGTTGGCGTCTGGGTCGACGAGCGCGTGCAGATCGGCGTCGGCGACCTGGGCCATCGCCCCTTCGCCGAGCGCTTTGTAATTGCGGAACGTGCGCAGCACGTCGCGTAGGTAGACGTTATCCAAGGAGCTGTTTGGCAATGGTCTGCAGCTGCAGGTTCGACGTGCCCTCATAGATCTGGCCGATCTTCGAGTCGCGCCACAGCTTCTCGACCGGGTAGTCCTTCACGAACCCGAAGCCGCCGTAGAGGTTCACCGCCAGCGACGAGACGCGTTCGGCGACTTCCGACGAGAAGATCTTGCACATCGCCGCTTCGGTCAGGAAGGGTTGCCCCGCGTCGCGCAGCCGCGCGGCGTTGTAGACCAGCAGGCGGGAGGCTTCGAGCTCCGTCGCGGCGCGCGCGATCTGGTGCTGCACGGCCTGAAAGTCGGCGATCGCTTTGCCGAACTGCTTGCGCTCCTTCGTGTACTTGATCGTGTGATCGAGCGCGCCCTGGGCGAGGCCGATCATCTGCGCGCCGATGCCGATCCGTCCCTCGTTGAGCGTCTCGATGGCGACCTTGTAGCCCTTGCCGGCCTCGCCGAGCACGTTCGCGCGCGGGACGCGGCACTCCTCGAGCAGCAGCTCGCAGGTGCTGCTCGCGCGGATGCCGAGCTTGTCCTCTTTCTTGCCGACCGTGAAGCCCGCGAATCCGCGCTCGACGAGAAACGCCGTGATGCCGCGGTAGCCGGCCTCGGGGTTGATGTTGGCGAACACGATGAAGAGGTCCGCTTCGTTGCCGTTGGTGATCCACAGCTTGCGGCCGGTGATCACCCACTCGTCTCCACGCTCGGTCGCGCGCGTGGCCAGCGCGAACGCGTCGCTGCCCGACCCGGCCTCCGACAGCGCGTACGCGCCGATGGTGTCGGCCGCGAGCTTGGGCAGGTAGCGGCGCTTGACCTCGTCGCTGCCCCACCGCAGCAGCGCGTTGACGACGAGCGTGTTCTGCACGTCGACCATCACGCCGATCGACGGATCCACGCGCGACAGCGCCTCGACCGCCAGGACGGCGTGGAAGAACCGCGCGCCGCCGCCGCCATAGCCGTCGGGCACCTCGATGCCCATGACCCCCAAATCGAACAGCTTGTCGATGAGCGCCTTCGGGATTTTGGCGTGCTCGTCCATGTCGCGGACGAGCGGTCGGATTTCGCGATCCGCGAATTCGTAGACGCTGTCGCGGAACAATCGCTCGTCTTCCGACAGCATCGTCAGCGCCAGGGTGGTGGGCTCGGTATGTTGGGTCGTCACGTGTGATCTCCGCCCGCCATGTTAACACCCGAATCTGCCAGGCCGAAGGCAGCCGGTCTGGGTCTAAAATAGGGGTATGGTCAGCGCTGGTCGCACCTTCGCCGTCGGCGCGATTCTGCTCGTGGCGGGCGCCGGGCTCCGGGGCGACGTGGGGCAGCAGACGCAGACGCCGCCGGGCACCCCGCAATTCCGCGCCGGCATCAACTTCGTGCGCGTGGACGTCATCGTGTCGGACAAGCAGGACAACGGCGTTGGCGACCTGAAGGAAACCGACTTCGACGTCACTGAAGACGGCAAGCCACAAAAGATTGAGAGCTTCAAGCTCGTGAAACTCGACGGCGGCGCCAGGGCCGCCGCCGACGGCCCGGCGCGGGCCATCCGCACCGACGACGACGAAGAGACGGAAGCCGCGCGCGACGATGTCCGGCTGTTCGCGATCTTTCTGGACGACTATCACGTCCGGAAGGGGTCGAGCCTCGCCGCGCGCGAGCCGCTGGCGCGCTTCGTCGAGCGCCAGCTGGGGCCGACCGACATGATTGGCGTCATGTACCCGCTCGAATCGGTGGCGTCGGTGCGGATGACGCGCAACCACGATGCGGTGATGCGGGGGCTCCGGCAGTTTCTCGGCCGCAAGTTCGACTACACGCCGAGGAATCCGGCTGAAGATCAGTATGCGAATTACCCGGCCCAAACGGTCGAAGAGATTCGCAACCAGGTGTCCCTGTCGGCAATCCGCTCGCTCATCGTCCACATGGGCTCGCTCAAGGAAGGACGCAAGTCGCTCATTCTCGTGAGCGAGGGCTACAGCGCCCTGCTGCCGCCGCAGTTGTCGGATCCGGTCGCATCGATGCCGGGCCTGGGCAATCCGAACCGGGGCGTCGCCAGCGCCGTGAACAACGAAAGCCAGAGCTTCTTCAGTAGTGTCGACATGCTGAGCGATTTGAAGGAGATCTACTCCAACGCGAACCACTACAACGTGTCGATTTACTGCGTCGATCCGCGGGGACTCGCCAGCTTCGAGTACGACATCAACGAGGGTATCGGCCTCGACACCGATCGGAACTATCTCACCGCGACGATGGACACGCTGCGGGTGCTGGCGGATCAGACCGACGGCCGCGCGATCGTCAACCGCAACGACCTCGAGACGGGGATGAAGCAGATCGTCCGCGACAGCAGTGCGTATTACCTGCTCGGCTATAGCTCGACGCAGGCGCCTTCGGACGGCAGGTTCCACGAGATCAAAGTCCGCGTGAGGCGGCCGGGCGTGCAGGTGCGAGCGCGAAAAGGCTACTGGGCGCTCACCGCGGAGGAAACCACGCGCGCGCTGGCGCCGCCGACGCCGAACCTGCCCAAGCCGGTAGAAGAGGCGCTGGCCTCGGTCGAGGCGCCATCGCGGGCCCGCGTCATACGCGAGTGGGTCGGCACGTCACGCGGCGAGAACGGCCGGACGAAAGTCACCTACGTGTGGGAACCGGTGCCACGAGCACCGGGCGACCACGTGAACGAGGAGCCGTCGCGCGTGTTGTTGACGGCGGTCGGCACCGACGGGGCGCCGTACTTCCGCGGACGCGTGCCCGCCGCGGCGCCGGGCGTGGCGTCTCCAACCGCGGCAGGCGCGGCGACTGGGGCGGCCGCGCGGCCGCCGTCGCGGGTGACCTTCGACGCCAAGCCGGGCCCGATGGAGCTGCGGGTGTCGGTCGAGGGCGGCGCGGCGCAGATCCTCGACTCAGAGGTCCGCAAGATCACCGTGCCGGACCTCACGTCGGCGCAGACGACCTTTGGGACGCCCGAAGTGTTTCGCGCGCGGACCGTCCGCGAGTTCCAGCAACTGAAGGCCGATGCCGGCGCCGTACCGCTGGCGGGTCGTGAATTCAGCCGCACCGATCGGCTGCTGATCCGCGCGCCCGCCTATGGGCCCGCCAACACCGTGCCGACCCTGACGGCCCGGCTGCTGAACCGCGCCGGCCAGCCCATGGCCGACGTGCCGATCGTCGCGCCATCCGGAATGGGTGCTCCGGAGATCGAGCTGTCGCTGGCCGCCCTGGCCCCGGCTGACTACGTCCTCGAGATCACGGCGACGGGCGACGGCGGAGCCGCGAAAGAGCTGATCGGCTTCCGCGTCGTCGGGTAAGGCGCGATGCGGGCGCTCGTCGCGATCGGCGTGGCGGCGTCGGCGGCGGTCGTGGTCCCGGCCGTGAGACCCGCCGCGACGGCGCAGCCGGCCCCCACGGCGCGCATCAGCGTCGTGCGCGTCGACGTGCTCGTCTCCGACGCGCGCGGCCGCCCGGTCGAGAACCTCCAGCCCTCCGATTTCGCCATCGTCGAAAACGGCGTGCCGCAAGCGCTCGACACCGTGCGGTTCGTCAAGATCGGCCGCGCGCCGCAGCCCAAGGACGACGTCGACGCCTCGCCGATCCGATCCGAGTTCGACGAGCAGGAACAGGCCGCCCGCGCCGACGCGCGGCTCGTGGCGATTCTCCTCGACGAATATCACGTGAGCGCGGCGAGCACCGACCGCGTGCGCGACACGCTGACGCACTTTGTCGATCACGATCTCGGCCCGCGCGATCTGGTCGCCGTGCTGAAGCCGCTCGATTCGCTGCTCACCATCCGGGTGACCCGTGACCGCGACCAGATTCGTCACGCGATCGACACGTTTCGGGGACGCCTCGGCGAATACGAGCCGCGGACCGCCTTCGAACGGAACTTCATCGCCGGCGCGCCCGCCAAAATTGAGCAGGTTCGGACGCAGGTGGCAACGTCCGCGCTCAATGCGCTGGTCGTGCACCTCGGGCGCCTGAACGACGGCCGCAAGTCGGTCGTCCTCGTCAGCGATGGGCTCGCGCGTCCGATGAGACGCCGCGGAGGCGAATCGCTGCCGACGATTGACGCGGTGATTCGGTCGGCGAATCGCTACAACGTGTCGATCTACGCGATCGATCCCGACGCGCCGGCGTCGGAGGGCCCGGCGGCGGGCAATGAGGCCGAGCCCGCGGTCGATACCTTGCGCGCGCTCGCCGACGGCACCGACGGCCACGCGTTCGTGCACGGCGGCAATCCCGACGGGGAGTTCCAGCAGATCGTGGACGACTCGAGCGCGTACTACCTCCTGGCGTACCGCTCGACGCATGTTGAGGATGGGAAGTTTCGTGAGGTGCAGGTGCGCGTGACGCGTCCGGGCGTTCGCGTGCGCGCGCGGAAGGGGTACTGGGCGCTCTGGCCGGACGAGGCGTTCGTCACCGACATGCTCGCGCGCGGGAACGGTCCCGCGCCCTCGACGTTGCCGCCCGAGTTCGATGTGCCGCGGCGGACGAGCCCGCTCATCCGGCCCTGGTTCGGCCTGTCGCGCGGCGCCGGCGGGCAGGTGCGTGTCACGTTCGTGTGGGAGCCGGCCACGCGCGTGCCCGGCGATCGCAGCCGCGTCGGCCCTCCGGCGCGCGTGGAGCTGAAGGTGCTGGGGCCGGACGGCGCGCAGGCGTTCGCTGGACCGGTGCTGCCGGCGACTGGATCGGAGCTGGAGCATCGCGCGGACCCCGCGACCGCGCGCGCCGTGTTCGACGTGCCGCCAGGACGCGTGCGGCTCGTGATGGCCATCGAAGATGCCGGCGCCCAACAGATCGACTCGGACGTCCGCGAGATTTCGATCCGCGATCTGAAAGGGGCGGTCGCGCTCGGCACCGCCGAGGTGCTGCGGATCAGAACCGCACGCGATTTCCGCGCCGTGGACGCCGATCCGGACGCCGTGCCGGTCGCCGCGCGCGAGTTTAGCCGCACCGAGCGGCTGATCGTGCGCGTCCCGGCGTACGCGCCTGGCGGGCCGCCGCGCGTGGCCGCGCGGCTTCTCGGGCGCTCGGGGCAGGCGCTGCGCGACCTGCCGGTCGCCCCGCCGCGCACCGAGGGCGGGTTCTTTCAGGTGGATCTGCCGCTGGCCGCGTTCGCGCCGGGCGAGTACTTCATCGAGATCAGCGCATCGAGTCCCGCCGGCGAGGCCAAGGATCTCCTCGGATTCCGGGTCACCAACTAGCGGCCCGCCTCGGCATCCGCGGGCAAATGTGCTATAGAAGTGCGTTGATTCTTCTTTTCATCATACAAGGGAGTGTGGCCAATGCCCGTCGATGATGTCAAAGGCTCCAGCTTCGTCCGCGATCTGATGGCTGAAGTCAAGACGAAAAATCCAAGTGAGACCGAGTTCCACCAGGCCGTGCAAGAGGTCGTCGAGTCGCTCGATGTCGTCCTCCAGCGCCGGCCCGAATATCGGAGCGCCAAGATCATCGAGCGCATGGTCGAGCCCGAGCGCGTCATGATGTTCCGCGTGCCGTGGCAGGACGACCGTGGCACCTATCGCATCAATCGCGGCTACCGGATCCAGATGAACAGCGCCATCGGGCCGTACAAAGGCGGTCTGCGGTTTCATCCGTCCGTGAATCTCAGCATCCTGAAGTTCCTGGCGTTCGAACAGGTGCTCAAGAACTCGCTGACAACGCTGCCGATGGGCGGCGGGAAGGGCGGATCGGATTTCGATCCGAAAGGGAAGAGCGACAACGAGGTGATGCGCTTCTGTCAGAGCTTCATGACGGAGCTCTGCCGGTACATCGGCCCCGATACGGACGTACCGGCGGGCGACATCGGCGTTGGCGGCCGCGAGATCGGGTATCTGTTCGGCCAGTACAAGCGGGTCCGCAACGAGTTCACGGGTGTCCTCACGGGCAAGGGGCTCAACTGGGGCGGATCGCTCATTCGGCCCGAGGCGACCGGCTACGGCGCCGTCTACTTCGCCGCCGAGATGCTCGCCACGCGCAATCAGACGCTGCAAGGCAAGACGTGCCTCGTGTCGGGCAGCGGCAACGTCGCGCAGTACACCGTCGAAAAGCTGCTGCAGCTCGGCGCGAAGCCGGTGACGCTCTCCGATTCCGCCGGCTACATCTATGACGAAGCGGGGATCACAGCGGAGAAGCTGCACTTTGTGATCGATCTCAAGAACGTCCGCCGCGGCCGCATCAAGGATTATGCGGACAAGTTCAAGGGCGCCGTCTACACGGCGACCGAGGCGGCCGCCGACGCCAACCCGATCTGGAACCACAAAGCCGATTGCGCGTTCCCGAGCGCGACGCAGAATGAAATCAGCGCGAAGGATGCGCAGCATCTGCTGAAGAACGGCGTGTACGTCGTGTCCGAAGGGGCCAACATGCCGACCGTGCTCGACGGGGTGCGCCAGTTCATCGACGCGAAGATTCTCTATGGGCCGGCGAAGGCGGCCAATGCGGGCGGCGTGGCGACCTCAGGCCTCGAGATGTCGCAGAACAGCATGCGTCTCAGCTGGTCGCGCGAAGAGGTGGATGAGCGGCTGCACCGCATCATGAAGGCGATTCACAAGGCGTGCTGGGAAACCGCCGACCAGTTCGGCACGCCGGGCAACTACGTGAACGGCGCGAACATCGCCGGCTTCCTGAAGGTCGCCGACTCGATGATGGATCAGGGGTTCGTCTAGCGGATGGCGGATTGCAGGATGGCAGGATTGCCGGATGGACCTCGCGAAGTTTCGCGTTCAGGAGATCCTGCTCGTCTCGAGTCTGTACGATTCCTTCACCCTCGCTGAGGACGGCCAGCTCAACGAGCTCGTCCTCAGCGAGTTCCTCGATCTCAACCTCCGCCATCCGCCGACGCTGACGCGTGTCTCGACCGGCTCCGAGGCGCTCGCGCGCGCCACCAGCGGCCGCTACAACCTGATCATCAGCTCGCTGCATGTCGGCGACATGGACGCGGCGACGCTGGCGAGCCGCCTGCGGGCGCGCGGCGTCGACACGCCGGTCGCGCTGCTCGCGTACGACGCGCGCGCGGTCGGCGATTTTCTCGCCGAGCACGACGCCAGCCATCTCGCCGGCATCTTCTTGTGGCAGGGCGACGCGCGGATCCTGCCGGCGATCATCAAGCTCGTCGAGGACGCCGTCAACGTCGACCACGACACGGGCGAGCTCGGCGTCCAGGTCATCATCGTTATCGAAGACAACGTCCGGTTCTACTCGTCCTACCTGCCGGTCATCTACGCGGAGCTGATGAGCCATGCGCTGCGGCTCGTGCCCGAAGGGATCAATCACGCGGACAAGCTGATGCGGCTGCAGGCGCGGCCGAAGATTCTGTTGTGCCGGACCTTCGAGGAGGCGTGGGAGCGCTTCGATCGCTACGAAGAGAACGTGCTCGGCGTGATTTCCGACATCGAGTTCCCGAAAGGCGGCGAGCTGTCAGATCAGGCGGGCCTTGAGTTCGCGCGGCGTGTCCGGGCGCGCCAGTCCGACATTCCCGTGATGTTGCAGTCGAGCCGCCCCGACTTCGAGGCGGCGGCGCGGGCGGCCGGCGCGTCGTTCCTCCTGAAAGACTCGCCGACGCTGCTCCACGATCTGCGGCGCTTCATGATCGATCACTTCGGCTTCGGCGATTTCATTTTCCGGATGCCGGATGGCACCGAAGTGGCGCGCGCCCACGATTTGAAGACGCTCGAAGAAAAGCTCCGCACGGTGCCGGGCGCGAGTCTGGCGTACCACGCGGAGCGCAATCACTTTTCGAAGTGGCTGAAAGCGCGGACCGAGTTTGCCGTGGCGCACAGCCTGCGGCCGCGCCGGATCTCGGATTTTCCGACGGTTGAGCATCTGCGCGAGGAGCTGATCCGGTCGATTCAGGATTACCGGGAGAAACGCAGCCGCGGCGTCATCGCCGACTTCGATCGCGCCACATTCGATCCCGGCGCCAGTTTCTCGAGGATCGGCGGCGGATCGCTTGGCGGCAAGGCGCGCGGCTTGGCGTTTGTGAACTATCTCCTCAGCGAGCACCAGGTGAGCGGGCAGTTCGGCGGCGTGCGCATCGCCGTGCCGCCGTCGGTCGTGCTCGGCACCGATGTCTTCGACGAGTTCCTCGAGCACAACGACCTGCGCGACTTCGCGAGCAACGTCAGCGACCAGGAGGAAATCGAGCGCCGCTTCATCGCCTCGTCGCTGCCCGACGCCGTCATGCGCGACCTCGTGTCGTTCCTTGAGATCATCCGCTATCCGCTGGCCGTCAGGTCGTCCAGCCTGCTCGAAGACTCGCAGTATCAACCCTTCGCCGGCGTCTACGACACGCGCATGCTCTCGAACAGCCACCCGGAGGCGAAGGTGCGGCTGCGTCAGCTCGTGAGCGCGGTCAAGCTCGTCTACGCGTCGATGTTCACGAGCCGCGCGCAGGCCTACCTCAAGACGACGTCGTACCGCCTCGAGGAAGAGAAGATGGCCGTGATCCTGCAGCAGGTGGTCGGCGGCGGGCACGGCAGCCGGTTTTACCCGGACATTGCGGGCGTCGCGCGGTCGCACAACTTCTATCCGGTCGCACCGATGCGCGCCACCGACGGGATCGTCGCAGTCGCCCTGGGGTTTGGCGAAACGGTGGTGGCCGGACGTCCATGCGTGCGGTTCTGTCCGTCCTACCCGCTGCACCCCGTGCAGTTCTCGTCGGTGCGGGAAGTGCTCGACAGCTCACAGCGCGATTTCTACGCGTTGCCGCTGCACGATCCGGCGGCCGATCTCGACGTGACGCCAGGCGGAGCGCTCGAGCTGTTCGATCTATCTGAGGCCGAGCGCGACGGGACGCTGGCCGCGGTCGGCTCCACCCATTCGCCGGAGAACGACGTCGTGTACGACGGCATTTCGCGCGCGGGGGTGCGGCTGGTCACCTTCGCGCCGATTCTCAAACATCGGCTGCTGCCGCTGGCCGAGATCCTGGATCTACTACTGCGCATCAGCGCCGACGGGACGAGCGCGCCCGTGGAGATCGAGTTCGCGCTCGGGCTCGATCCCACGGGCCGGGCCGCCCACATGTTCGGGTTCCTTCAGCTCCGGCCACTCGCTTTGTCGCGCGAAGCGGCCGATCTCCAGTTCGACGACGTCGAGCCGGACGCGCTGATCTGCCAGAGCGGCAGCGTGCTCGGCAACGGACGCCTCGAGGTCTTCGACGTCGTGGTCGTCGACTTTCACCGCTTCGATCGCGGTCGCAGCGTCGATGTGGCCCGCGAGGTCGCACGCTTCAACAATGAGCTTGTCCGCAAGGGAGTCCCTTACATCCTGATCGGCGTCGGACGATGGGGCTCGTCGGAGCCGTTTATGGGGATCCCCGTGTCGTGGGAAGGAATCTCCGGTGCGCGCGTCATCGTCGAAGCGGGATTCAAGGACTTTCGCGTGACGCCGTCGCAGGGAACGCATTTCTTTCAGAACCTGACGGCGTCGAGCGTCGGCTATTTTACGGTGAACCCCGAAGTGGGGGAGGGCTTTGTGGATTGGGACTGGCTCGCTGCGCGGCCGGCCGTGCGCGAGACGGGTTTCGTTCGCCACCTGCACTTCGACGTGCCGGTGGTGGTGAAGATGAACGGACGCACGCAGCGGGGAGTGATTGTGAAGCCAGCCGTGTAATCGCTACGCGTACATCCCGCGCAGCCGCGTCACCGTCGCCACCCGGTTGATCGCGACGATGTAGGCGGCGGTGCGCATGTCGACCTTGAACTTGATGGCCGTCTTCAGTACGGCGTTGAACGCCTCGCACATCTTCGCCTCGAGCCGCTCGTTGACTTCCTTCTCGGTCCAAAAGTACCCGTAGCGGTCCTGCACCCACTCGAAATACGACGTGGTCACGCCGGAGCTGTTGGCGAGAATATCGGGCACGACGAACACGCCGCGTTCGTGCAGGTGGCGGTGCGCGTCCGGCGTCGTCGGGCCGTTGGCGCCCTCGACCAGCACTTTGGCGCGGATCGCCGGGGCATTATCCATCGTGATCTGGTTTTCGAGCGCCGCGGGAATCAGGATGTCGACGTCGAGCTTGAAGAGCTGCGCGTTGTCGAGCGCGTCGGCGCCGGCAAATCCCTCCACCGTCTTGTGCTGCGCGACGTGCGCGATGAGCTGTGTGACGTCGAGCCCTTTCGGGTTGTAGACGCCGCCCTTCCAGTCGCAGACGGCGACGATCTTCGCGCCGATGCCCGCGAGCAGCTCCGCCGAGATCGAGCCCACGTTGCCGAATCCCTGGACGGCGACCGTCGCGCCTTTGATATCGAAGCCGACGTGCTTAGCCGATTCACGCGCGACGATCATGACGCCGCGGCCGGTGGCTTCGCGCCGGCCGAGCGAGCCGCCGAGCTCAAGCGGCTTGCCGGTGACCACCGCGGTCTCCGTGTGGCCGACGTGCATGCTGTAGGTGTCCATCACCCACGCCATGATTTGTTCGTTGGTATTGACGTCGGGCGCGGGGACGTCCTTTTCCGGACCGATCGCGTCGATGATCTCGGCGATGTAGCGGCGCGTCAGCGCTTCGAGCTCGCGGCGCGATAATGTCGTCGGATCGCAGATCACGCCGCCCTTGCCGCCGCCGAACGGGATGTGGGCGACGGCGCACTTCCACGTCATCCAGGCGGCGAGCGCGGTCACTTCATCGAGGTTGACGCCGGGGTGATACCGGATGCCGCCCTTTGCCGGGCCGAGCGTGATGTTGTATTGCACGCGGTAGCCGGTGAAGACTTCGATCTCGCCGTTGTCCATCTGGATGGGGCACGAGACGATGATTTGACGCTTGGGATGGGTGAGGGTCTTCCAGATGCCGGGCTCGAGATTGAGAATGCGCGCCGCTCCTTCGAACTCCTGGAGCATGGCGCCGAAGAGCGGTCCGTGTTCAACCATGTCGCTCCCAGTCCAAACACGCAGCGTACCGTGCCGTTGTCGGGCAAGTCAAGCGAGATGGCGCAACTCATTGGTCGCTTCTAGATCGCCGCGCCGCGATGTGGTGCGCCACAACCGTTCCGCCGCGAATATTGATGCCATCGACGCCGCGCCTTTGACGACGATGAACGTGGCCGTACACAGACGGCAGGGCGCCGGGTCGACTCTGCGATGCGTCGATGCGCGCCGGCGGCCGTTGCGCGGGCGCGTCGTCGGCTGTCGCACCGACTGCCGTGGCCACGACGGGCCTACACACGCGTGACGGTCAGCAGCAACTCGCGCATCCGCTGAAAATCGAACGGCTTGCTGAGGTAGTCGAGCGCGCCGTCCTTCACCGCTTCGATGGCGGTGTCCACCGACGCGTTGGCGGTCATCAGAATCACCTGACACTCGGGGTCGGTCGCCCGGATGGCGCGGAGCACGGCACGGGTGGTTCGTCATCGACGACGAGCAGGCGGGGGAATATGTTGGTCGATGCCATGGTACCGACGCGCGGGTCGCGGCTGCGATACAGCCGAGACAACGACTATATAATGAATGCGGTATGAAAACGGCTGCCGAGACGGACAAGCAGCGCTGGCAGCGTGAGACGCTCGAGCCGGCTCTCAAGAACGCGCCCGAGCGTGCAAAGACCTTCACGACGATCTCCGGCCGGCCGATCGATCGCCTCTACACCGCCGAGGATGTCGACGCCGTCACCACCAACAACCCTGGCGAGTTCCCCTACACGCGCGGCATCCATCCCACCGGCTACCGCGGCAAGCTCTGGACGATGCGCCAGTTTGCCGGCTTCGGCACGCCGGAGGACACCAACGCGCGCTACAAAACGCTGCTCCGCGCCGGTGGGACCGGGCTGAGCGTGGCCTACGATTTGCCTACGCTCATGGGGCGCGATCCGGATCACGAGCTGTCGCTCGGCGAAACGGGAAAGTGCGGCGTCAACGTCACGTCGCTCGCCGACATGGAGACGCTCTTCGACGGCATTGCGCTCGGCGACATCACGACGTCGATGACGATCAACTCGCCGGCCGCCATGATTTTCGCGATGTATCTCGTCGTGGCCGAGAAGCAGGGCGCGAGCTGGCGGACGCTGTCGGGCACGATTCAGAACGACATCCTCAAGGAATTCATCGCGCAGAAGGAATACATCTTCCCGCCGCGTCCCTCGATGCGGATCATCACCGACATCTTCGCGTTCTGCGCGAAGGAGGTTCCGAAGTGGAACACGATTTCGGTGAGCGGGTACCACATTCGCGAGGCAGGGTCGACGGCGTTGCAGGAGCTGGCGTTCACGCTGCGTGACGGTCTCGAATACGTGCAATGGGGCGTCGACGCGGGGCTCGACGTGGACGACTTCGTGCCGCGCATCTCCTTTTTCTTCAACGCGCACAGCGACTTCTTCGAGGAGATCGCCAAGTACCGCGCGGCGCGGAAGATCTGGGCCGAGGCGATGCGCGATCGCTTCGGCGCCAAGAGCGACCGCTCGTGGAAGCTGCGCTTTCACACGCAGACCGCCGGCGTCTCGCTGACCGCGCAGCAGCCCTACAACAACGTCGTGCGCACGGCGCTCCAGGCGCTGGCGGGCGTGCTCGGCGGCACCAACTCGCTCCACACCAACTCGCTCGACGAGGCGCTCGCGCTGCCGACCGCCGAGACGGCGACGCTGGCGCTCCGGACGCAGCAGATCATCGCGTACGAAAGCGGCGTGGCCAACGTCGTCGATCCGCTGGGCGGATCGTACTTCGTCGAGAAGCTGACCAGGGACATGGAGGACGGCGCGCTCGCCTACTTCGACCAGATCGACAAGATGGGCGGCATGGTCGACGCGATCGAGCGCGGCTTTCCGCAGCGCGAGATCGCCGAGAGCTCGTACCGGTTCCAGCAGGCCTTCGAGCGCAAAGAGAAAATCATCGTCGGCGTGAACGACTTCGTGCAGGCCGACGATCCGCCGATCGAGATTCTCTACATCGACGAGTCGGCCGCCGAGACGCAGCTCGCCAAGCTCGAGCGGCTGAAGCGCACGCGCGACAACGACCAGGTCACGCGGACACTGGATCGGCTCCGTTCGGCCGCGACCACCACCGAAAACCTGATGCCGCCGATTCTCGACGCCGTTCGCGTCTATGCGACGGTGGGTGAGATGTGCGACGCGCTCCGCGATGTCTGGGGCGAATACGAAGAAGTGCCGATCATCTAGTGGCTCGTGGCTGGAGGTTAGTGACTGGTGGCTAGAAAACTTCGAGTCGTGATCGCGAAGCCGGGCTTGGATGGGCACGACCGGGGCGCCAAGGTGATCGCGCGCGCGCTGCGCGACGCGGGGATGGAAGTCATCTACACCGGACTGCGTCAGACCCCGGAACAGATTGCCTCGGCCGCCCTGCAGGAGGACGCCGACGTCGTCGGCCTCTCGATTCTGTCGGGCGCCCACAACCATATCGCGCCCCGCCTGATGGAGCTGCTCAAAGCCAAGGGGCTGGACGATGTGCTCGTGCTCATCGGCGGCATCATTCCTGACGTCGACGTTCCCAGGCTCAAGGCGCTCGGCGTCAAAGGGATTTTCCTGCCGGGAACGCCCATGCAGGACATCATCGCGTTCATCAACACACACGCGCGCGTCAGAGTGTAGCCGTGGACCGGCCACGGTCGGCCCCTACACCGCGGGCCCCCTTCATCCGATACCACCAAGGTGCCGCATAAGCTCTTGCTCGCCGACGACAGCGTCACGATTCAGCGCGTCATCGAGCTGACGTTTGCCGACGAGGACATTCAGGTTGTTGCGGTGAGCGACGGCGACCAGGCGATTGCCCGCCTCGAGGCCGATCCGCCGGACATCGTGCTGGCCGACGTCGGGATGCCGGGGCGCAACGGCTACGAAGTCGCCGCCTACGTGAAGGGGTCGCCGCGGCTCGCGCACATCCCGGTCGTCCTGCTGACGGGCGCCTTCGAGCCGGTCGATCAGCCGCGCGCCGACTCGGTCGGCTGCGACGGCGTGCTCGCCAAGCCGTTCGAGCCGCAGCTCGTGATCAGCCGGGTGAAAGAACTGCTCGCGCGTCCGGGCCGCGCGCCGGTCCTGCTCGACGCGAATCTGGCGCCGCCGGCCTCGGCTGCGTCCGGGCCGTGGGCGTCGCCGCTGACCGATCCGCCGTTCGCCGCCCCCGCGCCGGCCGCCAGGCCCGCGGCGGACGACGACTACTTCGATCGCCTTGACGCCGCGTTCGCCAGCTTGTCGAGCGGCGCCGCGCCGCTGGTGAAACCGGCGGCGTCGGCGGCGGCGCCGGCTCCAGGGGCGTCCAATCCGGTCGCCGATTCGATCGACTGGTTCGCCCCGAAAGCCGGTGCGGCGGGTGCGGCCAGCGCGCCGGCCGCCGATTTGCCGCTCTCGTATGGATCGCCGCAGGCGGAGTTCGCGCGGCCGCCCGCGCCACCGCCACCGGCGCCCGCGCCGCGTCCCACGCTGCCGCCGCTGGCGGACGCGTTCGCGGCGCTCCTTGCGGCCGAGCAATCGGCGCCCGCGCCGCCGGCTGCGCCACAGTGGCCGACCCCGCCGGCATCGTCTCCGTCGTTGTCTCCGTCCTTGCCGCCGTCTCCGGCAGCGGCGCCGCGCCTCGCCGTCACCGACGATCTCATCGAGCAGGTGACTCACCGCGTCCTCGAGCGGCTCTCCGACCAGATCGTGCGCGACACGGTCTCCGAGATCGTGTCGGCCACCGCCGAGCGGCTGGTGCGCGAAGAGATCGAGCGCATCAAAGCCTCAATCAAATAAGATCACCGGATGTCCGATTCGCCGACGCCGCTGACGAGCCTGGACCCGGCTCGCTTGCGCCTGCCCGAGAAGCCCGTCCTCGAGGGGCTCGAAGCCACGTGGCTCCCGCGCTGGGAGGCGTCGGGCGTGTACCGGTTCGACCGCACGCGTCCTCGCGCGGAGGTGTTTGCGATCGACACGCCGCCGCCGACCGTCAGCGGGTCGCTGCACGTCGGCCACGTGTTCTCCTACACCCACACCGATGTCATCGCCCGCTTTCACCGCATGCGCGGCAAGGCGGTGTTCTACCCGATGGGCTGGGACGACAACGGCCTGCCGACCGAACGGCGCGTGCAGAACTACTACGGCGTTCGCTGCGATCCGTCGTTGCCTTACCAGCCGAACTTCGTTCCGCCGGAGAAGCCGGCCAAGCCACCGCTGTCGGTGTCGCGGCCGAATTTCATCGAGCTCTGCGAACGCCTGACGGGAGAAGACGAGAAAGTCTTCGAACATCTCTGGAAATACCTTGGCCTGTCGGTCGACTGGTCGATGACCTACGCGACCATCGCTCGGCGCGCGCAGCGCGTCTCGCAGCTCGCATTCATCAATCTGCTGCGGCGCGGCCTTGCCTATCAGGTCGAGGCGCCGACGCTCTGGGACGTCGACTTCAAGACCGCGGTGGCCCAGGCCGAGCTCGAAGATCGCGAGATGCCGGGCGCCTATCACCGCATCAAGTTCGCGCGACCTGGCAAGGTTGACGGCGCGCCCGCGATCGAAATCGAGACGACCCGCCCCGAGCTGATTCCCGCGTGCGTCGCGCTCGTCGCGCATCCCGACGATGAGCGGTATCGGGCGCTCTTCGGACACGAGGTGGTGACGCCGCTCTTTGGCGCGCGTGTCCCGGTCAAGGCGCATCCGCTCGCCGATCCCGAAAAGGGCAGCGGCATCGCGATGATCTGCACCTTCGGCGACATCACCGACGTCACCTGGTGGCGCGAGCTGAACCTGCCGGTCCGCGCCGTGATCCAGGCCGACGGCACGCTGCGCGATGTGGCGTGGGGCGCACCGGGCTGGGAGTCGGTCGACGCCGAGCGCGCGCAGCGGCATTACGGCGAGCTGGCGCATCTCTCCGCCGCGAAGGCGCGCGTGAAGATCGTGGACCAGCTCCGCGAATCTGGCGATCTCGTTGGCGAGCCGCGGCCGATTACGCACGCCGTCAAGTTCTACGAAAAAGGCGATCGGCCGCTTGAGATCATCACGAGCCGCCAGTGGTTCTTCAAGACGATCGAGTTCCGCGAGGCGCTCCTCGAGCGAGGGCGCGAGCTGCAGTGGCATCCGCCCTACATGCAGGCGCGGTACGAGAACTGGGCGAACGGGCTGAACGGCGACTGGTGCGTGAGCCGCCAGAGATTCTTTGGCGTGCCGTTTCCCGTCTGGTATCCGATCGATGGAGACGGCCGCGTCCAGCACGACCGGCCGATCGCGGCCGGCGACGAGCCGCTGCCGATCGACCCGTCAACCGACGTGCCCGACGGCTATCGGCCCGAGCAGCGCGGCGTGCCTGGCGGCTTCGCCGGCGATCCCGACGTGATGGACACGTGGGCCACCTCGTCGCTCTCGCCGCAGATCGTCTGCGGGTGGCCCGACGATCCGGATCTCATGGCGCGTACGTTTCCGATGGATCTGCGGCCGCAGGCGCACGACATCATCCGCACGTGGCTGTTCGACTCGGTGTTGCGCGCGCACCTCGAGCACGACTCGCTGCCGTGGAAGAACGCCGCGATTTCGGGGTGGGTGCTCGATCCCGATCGCAAGAAGATGTCGAAATCCAAGGGCAACGTCGTCACGCCGATGGCACTGCTCGAGGAGCACGGCTCCGACGGCGTGCGCTACTGGGCCGCGAGCGGCCGGCCGGGCACCGACACCGCCTTCGACACCAACCAGATGCGCGTGGGCCGGCGTCTGGCGATCAAGGTGCTGAATGCGTCCAAGTTCGTGCTTTCCAGCTCCCCTGGGCTTGCCGCGCCGAAGCCGAAGGCGGAGGCGGGCGCGATTACGGCGCCGGTCGATCGCGCGATGATCCGGAATCTGGCCGCGCTGGTCGCCGAGGTCACCGAGGCGTTCGACGGCTACGACTACGCGCGCGTCCTGCAGCGGACCGAAACGTTCTTCTGGCGCTTCTGCGACGACTACCTGGAACTGGTGAAGGGCAGACGCTACGGCGATCAGGGCGCCGACGCCGCCGGCTCCGCGAACGCCGCGCTCACGGCGGCGCTGTCGGTGATGCTGCGGCTCTTCGCGCCGTTTCTGCCGTTTGTCACCGAAGAAGTGTGGTCCTGGTGGCGCGAGGGCTCGATTCACACGGCGGCGTGGCCGACCGTCGGCGAGCTCGACGCGGTCGTTCCCCTCGGCGCGGACCATTCGGTCGCCACGAGCCAGGCTGACGAGCGGGCGTACCAGTGGGCGACCGACGTTATGTTCGAAGTACGGAAACAGCGGTCCGAAGCGAAGCAGCCGCTGAAGGTCCCGATCACGAAGGTCACGGTCCAGGCCGAGGCGGCGTCCGCGTCGTTGATGCCGATTGTCGACGCGGATCTGCGCGCGGCGTTGCGCGTGCAGGCCTTCGACACACGAGTCGGCGAGCCGCGTGAGATCGTCGTCGTGGGATATGAAGCCGCTGCACCCTGACGAGTACCGCGAGATCGTCCGGCGCGCGCTCGACGAAGACATCGGGAGCGGCGATGTCACCACCGAGGCGACCGTCGGCGCCGATCGGCGGGCGCGCGGCGTGTTTCTCGTCAAGGCCGATTGCGTCGT
Source organism: Acidobacteriota bacterium (assembly GCA_017883165.1). GTDB lineage: Bacteria > Acidobacteriota > Vicinamibacteria > Vicinamibacterales > CAVVIG01 > JADGOC01. The sequence continues at coordinate 15,591 of JADGOC010000023.1, read as the reverse complement.
CGCGGGGCTCGACGTGGCGCTCGAGGCCTTCCGACTGCTCGATCCCGGCATCGGCGCGACCGTCCACCGGCGCGACGGCGACCGGTGTCAGGCCGGCGAGGAGATTGCCGAGGTCAGCGGCCCGGCGCGCGCGCTTCTGGTCGGCGAGCGCACGGCGCTCAATTTTCTACAGAGACTCTCTGGCATCGCCACGCGCGCGCGGCGCTTCGTCGATGCCGCGGGCGGGCGCATCGTCGTGCTCGACACGCGGAAGACGACGCCGGGCTTGCGGGTTCTCGAAAAGTACGCCGTCCGGGCGGGCGGTGCCGCGAATCATCGCGCCGGGCTCTTCGACGCCGTGTTGATCAAGGACAATCACATTCGGCTGGCGGGCGGCGTCGCGGAGGCCATCGCGCGGATGCGCGAGAGCCAGCCGGGCATGCCGATCGAGATCGAAGCCCAGAGTCTGGACGAGGTCGACGCCGCGCTCGCCGCCGGCGTCGAGATTCTGCTGGTCGACAACATGTCCACCGAAGAGATTCGCGCGGCCGTGACGCGCGCGCGGGGCCGCGCGAAGGTCGAGATTTCCGGCGGCGTCACGCTCGAGCGGATTCCCGAGCTGGCCGCCACCGGCGCCGACTTCGTCTCGGTCGGCGCGCTCACGCATTCGGCCCCGGCCGTCGATATCAGCTTTGAACTCGAACCACTCTGAGCCGCTGCCGCCCGATCTGGCCGAGGCGATCGCGCGCGCGGGCGATCGGCTTCACGGCGTGGGATCGACGATTCACTTCTTCCCGACGATCGGATCGACCAACGACGTCGCGCTGACGCTCGCCGCTCAGGGCGATCGCGATCTCGCGGTTGTCATCGCCGACGAGCAGACCGCCGGCCGCGGCCGCCGCGGCCGCGCCTGGTTCTCGCCGCCGGGCAGCGGTCTGTACATCTCAATCGTGCTGACGCCGGGCCTCGCGCGCGTCGATCCCGAACGTGCGACGACGCTCCTGACGCTCGCGGCGGGGGTGGCGCTGGCGGAAGCGATCGAGGCGGCGACGGCGCTGCGCGTCGACATCAAGTGGCCGAACGATCTGCTCGTCTCCCGCCGGAAGCTCGCCGGCATTCTCGCCGAGGCCGTGCCCGGCGGTGAGGCCCCGCGACGGGTCATGCATGTCGTGCTCGGTTACGGCATCAACGTGGGGCCGACGGCGTATCCGCGCGAGATCCGCGACCGCGCCACCTCGCTCGAGACCGAGCTGAGCCGGCCCATCGATCGCGCGGCGGTGTGCGTCGAAACGCTGGCGGCCGTTGCGCGCCGGTATGCGGATCTGCTGGATGGCCGGTTCGATGCTATTCTCGACGCGTGGCGCGCGCGCGCGCCCGGCAGCCGCGGCGCCCGCGTCGCATGGCAGGCCGCGTCCGGTCCACAGGCCGGCGTGACGGAGGGCATCGACGAACGCGGCGCGCTGCTCGTGCGGGTCGGTGATCGGATCGAGCGGCTCGTCGCTGGAGAAGTTACCTGGTTGTGAGGCTGAACGTTTTTTATGCTCTTAGCCATTGACGTCGGCAACACCAACATCGTGCTCGGCGTGTTCGACGGCGGCGCGCTCGTGCGCAGTTGGCGTTTGCAGACATTGCGCGAGCGGACCGCCGACGAACTCGGCCTGCTCGTCGACGGGCTGTTCGCCCATCACGGCATCGATCGATCGGCGGTGGACGGTTTGGTGATGGGATCGGTCGTCCCACCGCTCACGGGCACGACGCAGCTGATGGCCGAGCAATATTTCGGACTGAAGGCGCTCGTCATCGAACCTGGCGTCAATACCGGCATGCACATCCTGTACGACAATCCCGCCGAGGTCGGCGCCGACCGCATCGTCAACGGCATTGCCGCGTACGAGCGTTTCGGACGGGGCGCCGAGCCGCGGCCGCTGGTCGTCGTCGACTTCGGGACCGCGACGACTTTCGATGCGATTACCGCCAAGGGCGAGTACCTCGGCGGGGCGATTTGCCCCGGCGTGCAGATCTCGGCCGACGCGTTGTTTCAGCGCGCCGCGCGGCTGCCGCGGATTGACGTGCGCAAGCCGTCGCGCGTCGTCGGCCGCACGACGGTCGGCGCGATGGAATCGGGACTCTTCTGGGGCTACGTGGGAATGGTGGAAGGGCTGGTGCGCCGCATGAGCGACGAGCTCGGCGGCCGCGCGATCTGTGTCGCGACCGGCGGCTTCGCCGACGTGATTGCGCCGGAAACGCCGCTCATCGAGCACGTCGACCCCGACCTGACGCTCCATGGCTTGAGAATCGTGTGGGAACGCAACCAGTAGACGAATACTGTCGCGAGATCGAGACGTACCTCTGCCAGAAGAACGATGGCCATCTCATCCGCGTCGTGGGGCCGTCGTTCGAGATCGTGTCCGGCTGGGCCGCGGGCGGCGTTCCGCTGAAGGTCGCGTTCCGAGGCATCGATCGCTACTTCGAGCGCTACTACAGCAAAGGGGCCCGCCGGCGTCCGGTGAAGATCGACTTCTGCGAAGCCGACGTGCTCGATGTCTTCGACGCCTGGCGCCGCGCGCTCGGCTTGACGATGGGCGGGCCTGCGGAACCGGGGAGTCACGACGAGTCGCCAGCTAAAGAAATGCCCCGGCGCGGACCGTCCTTGCCCGCGCACCTCGAACGCGCGGTCCTGCGGCTGACGCAGGCGCGCGCGATCGGCGCGTTGGGCGCCTCGTTCGACGAGGTCATCGACCGCGTTGCCCGCGAGCTGGACGCGGCGCGCGCCGGATCGCGCGGCGTGCGCGGCGAGGCGCGCCTGGCGCTCGTCGAGCGTCTGTCGGCGCTCGACGCCGAGCTCGTGCAGCAAGCGAGGGCGTCGCTCGACGAGCCGGCACGCGCGTCGGTCGCCCGCGACGCAGACGAAGAGCTCGCAGGGTTTCGCGCGGTCATGGCGCCAGACGCGTTCGCGCGCGCACGAGAGGCGGCCGTCGATCGCCTCATCCGCGAGCGGTTCGGCCTCCCGATCCTCGCCTTCACCTAGATGTTGACGCCGGGCCAGATTCTCCCGCTGACGATCGACAAGCCCGCGGCCGGCGGCCGGATGATCGCGCGTGTCGACGGCCAGGTGGTCCTCGTCGGGGGAGCGATTCCCGGCGAGCGTGTGACGGCGCGCGTCGAGCGGGTCGCCAAAGGCGTGGCGTACGCCGACACGCTGTCCGCCGACGAGCCGTCGGCCGACCGCCGCGCCGCGCCGGCCGATCCGCTCTGCGGCGGCTGTCTCTATGCGCACATCGCGTATCCGCGCCAGCTGGATCTGAAGAGCCTCGTGATCGCCGATGCGTTCGGACGCATCGCGCACCTGCCGCTGACGTCGGCCGTCCCCGTCGCCGCCTCGCCGGAAGAAGGCTACCGTATGCGCGCCCGCCTGCATGTGCGCGGGCAGCACTGGGGATTCTTCCGCGAGGGGACGCACGAGATCTGTGAGGCGCGCGCCACGCGGCAGCTGCTGCCGGCGACGTGCGAGGTCCTCGATCGGGTCGTCGCCGAGATGCGTGCGCTCGGACTCGCCGACGCGGCTGAGATCGAGCTCTCCGAGAACGTCGATGCGTCAGAACGCGTCGCGCATGTCGACGCGCCCCAGCCCCTTGGTGCTGACGCGATCCAGCGGCTCGCCGCAGTCGACGGCTTGACGATGGGCCCGTACGTCACTGACGTGCTGACGCTCGACGCGCATCCGCCGATCAGCCTGCGGCGTCACGTCTTTGCGTTTTTTCAGGGCAACCGTTTTCTGCTGCGGGATCTCGTCGCCCATGTCGTTGCGCAGGTACCGGAGGGAGGTGCCGCCGTCGACTTGTATGCAGGCGCCGGGCTGTTTGCGATCGCGGCGGCCGTCACCCGTTCAGCGCGCGTCACCGCGGTGGAAGGCGATCGTTTCGCGGCGGCCGACCTGGTCGCGAATGTGCTGGAATCGTGCGCCGCGGTCGCGCCGGTGCACCAGGCGGTGGAGACGTTCACGGCCCGGCCCTCCGCGGCGCCCGATGTCGTGATCCTCGATCCGCCGCGCACGGGCGTGTCGAAAGAGGCGCTGTTCGGCGTGCTGAAGATCCGCGCGCCGCGTCTCGTGTACGTGTCGTGCGACATCGCCACCCTGGCGCGCGACGCGCGACGGCTCGTCGATGGCGGTTACCAGCTCCAGCACGTCGACGCGTTCGACCTGTTTCCCAACACGCCGCATGTGGAAACGGTGGCCGTTTTTGAATCTGAGGATCTAAGGATCTAAGAACGTGAGGATTTGAGGATCTGCGGTCCGATCTCGCGTGGGCAGTGTCTAACTTGGAGGTAGAGCGGAAGCCCCGTCATGAGTGTCCGCGACGTGTTTGCGCTGCTTGTTGTGCTGAACAGCCTTCAGTCCTCGGCGGTCCTCACCCAGGAGGGGGGCGTCGTCCTTCACGGCGAGTAGGCCGGGTGGCGCTTCGTGCTTCGCCGCCTCGAACTGGCACTGGGCCCAATGCTTCCGGAAGGCTTGCGGCGGATTCCCGGACGCGAGGCGAACGACTACTGCCGCCAGTACGCGGGCGCCGTCATCGGCGGCGAACGCATCGTCTATATCAATGGCTTCTATTGCGGCATGCTCGGCGCCGCGCGGAGGTCACCAGACGCGAATCGCTTCACCCATGCTCTTCAGTGGCGGACTACCGCGATGGGCGTACAGTCGTGCGATGGCGGGTCGAACTACTTCGGCGCGGAGTACCTCGTGGACGTCGACACCATTCGTAATCTCCTTTTCGATGGAGCGGCGACCATCGCTCCTCGTTCGATTGACCCGGCCGCCATTCCTGGCAGAACGGCGATGCTAGCACGCCTTCGATCTCTGCTAGACTCCGCTTTCTCATGACGCCCACGGCCCTCGCGATTGTCGTTCTCGCCAGTTTTGCCGTGCCGATCCCGATTCTGGCCTGGCTGGACAGGAAGCCGCGCCGGAAGCGTCAGTAGGAGTTCGCATGTACGCCGGACACTTTGCGGCGGGCTTGGCGATCAAAGGTCGCGTTCCCAACGCGCCGACGTGGGGGCTGCTTGCCGGAGTCGGCGCGCTCGACATTCTCTTCGGGCCGTTCGTTCTGGCAGGAATCGAACGCGCATCGCTGACGCCCGGCGTGTCGCCCGGTTTCTCGCTCGATTACATCGACTGGTCCCATTCGCTGTTGATGTCGATCGTCTGGTCGCTCGCCTTCGCCGCGCTCTTCATCCGGCGCGGGCGAACGGTCGCGGTGGCGATGGGCGTCGCAGTCTTTTCGCACTTCGTCCTGGATGTGGTCGTGCATCCTGCCGACATGGCGCTGTGGCCGAATGCGACCATCCATCTGGGCCTCGGGCTGTGGCGCGTGTGGCCGAAGGGTTGGTGGTTCGTGGAGCTGGCGGTCGTCGCCGCGGGCGTGTCGTATTACTGGAAACGATCGCTCGACGATCGGTCGTTTGGCGCGCGCGCGTGGGCCGTCGCCCTGGTCGTGCTGCTCCTGCACATCCTGAACTCGCCGTGGCTGAAGCCGCTGTAGGCCGGCGACGCAGGGGGCGCCGCGAACGCCTTCACGAGATGGGCGCCGCCGAATTCGCGCTGCAGCCGCTCCATTAGCGAGTCGTCGAGGTTGGTGAAGAATTTCAAGACGCCATTGGATGGGGGAGCGTCCGCAATGGGGTTGGTCGTGTCGATGACCGGTTTGCCCGCGAGATTCGCGTCGCCGGCGGCACGAAGCGCGTCCGCCGCGGCCGTGCCTTTGACGGCGAGCACCACGAGCTTCCCAAACGCGGCCACGTTCGCGAAACTGTCGACCCGGGCCTTGGGATTCTTGGCGTTCCAGTCGGCGAGCTTGGACGCCGTCCGCGTGCCGAGCGTGACCTCGTGACCATTCCGCAGAAAGCCGCCGGCCAGCGCCTTGGCGACTTCGCCAGACCCCAGAATTCCGACCTTCATAACACCTCTCGATTCAGGAATGTGTAGAAGCTTCCAGAAATCCTTCGAACAGCGGACGGAACTCGCCGGTCCTGAAGAAATTCTCCGGATGCCACTGGACACCGAGGCAGAACCGGGCGGCGGGATCTTCGATCGCTTCGATGACGCCGTCGGGAGCGGTGGCGGCCACCTGAAATCCCTGGGCCACGCGTTTCACCGCCTGATGGTGCCGGCTGTTCACCTCGCACGAGTCGGCATCGCTCAGACGCTCGCGCATCAGCTTCCAGAGCAGCGTGTCCTTGTCGATCCAGATCTCGTGCGCCAGCGAGTACGGCTGGTGAGGCGGCCCGTCGAGGTTGTGCGGCAGCGCGCCAGACACCTCCGATGGAATGTCCTGGACGAGGGTGCCGCCGCACGCGACGTTCAGCACCTGGATGCCGCGGCAGATCGCGAGGATCGGCAGGTCGCGCGCGCGGGCATCTTTGATGAGCGCCAGCTCGAATTCGTCACGGCCCGGCTCCGCTTCGACCAGCGTCGGGTGCGCCGGCTCCCCGTATCTCGACGCCGCCACATCGTCGCCGCCCGTGAGCATGAGTCCGTCGACGCCGGCGAGCGCCTCCTTCACGGTCATCGACGGATCGAGCATGCGCACCTCGCCGCCGACGTGGAGAACCGATTGGCGGTAGTCCTCGAGCTTGCGACAGGCGGTGATTCCGATCAACGGCATATGTGATTGGGGCCTTGGAGGCGAGAGCCGTGCCATCGTGCTACATCCGCGAGGGAACTTCAATCCCCATCAGGTCGAGCGCACGCGTGAGTTGCGCACGGAAATAGGCGACGCCCGCCGCGCGCCAGCGTTTCTTCTCCACCTGCTCCTCGTTGAGGATCGAGTACCGGTGGTAGAACGCGTTGAAGGTCTGCGCCAGCCCGAACGCGAACTTCGCCAGCACCGAGAATTCGAGCGTCCTGACCACTTGATCGACCGTCTCCTCGAGGCGTGACGCCTCGAGGACGACTGCCCAGAGGCTGTGCGGGTCGTCCTGATCCACCTGGTTCGCCCCGATGATCTCGCCGGCGTTCGCCGCGTCGAGCGCGCCGACGACGTCGGCTTCCGTGAGCCCTTCGCGCTCGTGCAGCTTGAGCAGAATGTTGTTGGCGCGGACCACGGCGTACTGCAGGTACGGCCCGGTCTCGCCTTCGAAGCTGAGCGCCTCCTCGATGTCGAACACAATCAGCTTGCTGCGCGAGTACTTCAGCATGAAGTAGCGGATGGCGGCGACGGCAATCTGCGCCGCGACGCGGCGCCGCTCGGCGTCGGGAAACTCCGGATTGCGCTTGCCGACTTCGCTGGAGGCTTTTTCGATGAGCAGATCGAGCAGATCGTCGACCTTGACGCCAAGACCTCTGCGGCCCGACACCTCAACGAACGGCTTCCGGGCCTCCTCGCTTTCTGGTGCGATCCGGTACCCGAGCTCGCGCGCCGTCGCGTGCGAAAGGGCGACCATCTCATACGAGAAATGCACGGAGTTCTCGGCCTCCTGCGGATGCCCGAGCGTCCGCAGCGCCTGGCTGAGCAGCGCCTGCAGGTACATCTGCCGCGAATCGATGACGTTGTAGATGCGGCGTGCGTGGCCGAAGGGCGGCGCGGCCGGATCGCTCGCCTCGGACGTCGTCGCCCAGAGCGGCCGGCCGTCGACCTGCCGGCTGAAGAGACGGTAGCGGAAATCGCGTCCGAGCAGACCGAGTTTCCAGAACTGGTTCGCGATGTCCTTGCCGACGTAGGTGACGACGCCGTTCGATCGCACGATGACTTTCTCGCGCGCGTCGCCTGATTCGTCTGTCGCGGCGCTCTCGCCGCCGTCCTCTTCGATGCGCATCACCCAGCACCCTGCGAGGCGGCCCTCGGTCTGCAGAAACACCGCGCCTTGCGCCTTCAGAATCTCGAAGGCGTGGGCCCAGAACTGCAGCCGGAGAATGTCGCCCTCGTAGGTGAGCAGGTCGTACTCGATGTTCAACCGCGCCATCGTCTTCAGGTGGGCCCGCACGATGCGATCGACGATGAACGCGCCGATCGCGGCCGTGTCGCCGGCGCCGTGCTCCAAGTCGTGAAGCGCAGCGGCGCGCACGGTGAGACGCGCGGAATCGCCCTCGTACCATTCGGTCACGCGCGAATAGAGGTCCCAGCAGTGATAGTCGAACCGCGTCGTCTCGGCGATCCGCCGCACATCGTCGAGCGTCTGGTGCTCCAGCTCACGGAAGCCGACGATGATGTCGGCGACCTGGACGCCGAGATCGTCGATGTAGTTCTGCACTTCGACCGGCGCGCCGCTGAAGCGCAGCACGCGCGCGAGCGTGTCGCCGAGCGCCGCGTTGCGGAGGTGGCCGATGTGCGCCGCTTTATTCGGGTTGATCGCCGTGTGCTCGACGATCGTTTTCTCCAGTGGCGCGAGGGCCGCCGCGACGTCACCGCGCAGGCGAGCGAGCAGGAACGACGGCCGATCGAGGTACAGGTTCAGATAGCCGTTGGGGGCGGCGACCACGCGCGAGATGCCGGGCAGATCGCCCAGCGCGCCGGCGAGCTCCTGCGCGATGGCGCGCGGCGCCTTGCGAAGCGTGCGCGCGAGCTGGAAGGCGACCGTCACCGCCAGATCGCCCAGCGCGCGATTGGGCGGCACTTCGACCGCGAACGGCGGCACGTCGGCGACGCCGTAGTGGCGCCGGACCGCGCCGGCAATCGCGTCGTGCACTTGTCGTTGAACGCTCAGCATCGTTGACCAGCCGGGACCTGTCGCGTGATGAGACTTCGAGCGGGTATGCTCGTGCTACGATTACCGCTGGTGACCCTGGGGACCCTGTGGACCGTGTTGCGCGACGAGGTCCTCGTGGTCGGCCGGCGAGTTGACGTTGGCGAGCAACCGGTCGACATCGCCGAAGGCGCGAAGCTCCTCGACCGCGACCACGCGCACCCGCACATCGTCGAAGAGGCCGGTCATCTTCAGGCGCCCGGCCGCCAGGCGCCGCGCGATCGGCTCGAGACAGGCGCGCGCGTAGACGGCACACAATGGATGATACCCGCGGTCGGTGTACGGCACGATCGCGTCGGCGTCGCGGGCGAGCGTAGCAAGATGGCCAAGGAGCGGCGCCGACACGTACGGCATATCGCAGGCGATCACGATCGTCAGGTCGCCCGTCGCTTCGAGAAGCGCGGTGTGCAGCCCGCCGAGCGGCCCCATTCCCCGTACGCGATCGGCGACCCGTCGGCTCGCTGGCGCTCCCTCGGAGGGGGTCTCGTCCTCCGCGCCATCGGCGCCGCCGACGATCAAAATATCGCGCGTCAGCGTGGCGAGCTCCGCGAGCTGACGCGCCCGGATCGAGCGCCCGCCGACCCGCAGCGCGCCTTTGTCGCAACCGCCGAAGCGGCGGGCCAGTCCGCCCGCCAATATCGCCGCGCTCAGCATCTTCGGGCGATCTTACCTCTACACTGATACATGCGCGAAGCCGGCATCGGTCGCGTCCTCGTCGCCAGCCTGCATCAGGGCATCGCCGACATTCTCCCCACCCGTCTGGGGTTTTATGAGAACTGGCTGAACGCCGAAGGGCTGCGCGAAGGCACCATCGGCCTGGCGCCGCTGTACGCCGTGCTCAGCTTTCTCAGGCAGGAAGGCGACGCGTACCAGATCATCACGACGCGCGCGGGCGAATACGCCGCCGAATGGACAGTGTCGTCGATGCCGGCGCTGCAGCGCCGATGCATCAAAGCGATGCCGGTGTGGATGCGCACGCGGGTGCTCCTCGGGATGGCGCGGCGCCTGGTGCGCAGCAGTTATCGGGGCAGCCGCACGATCGTACGGCTGAGGAAAGGGACGGCGCGCATCGACGTCCGCGCGTCGATCTTCTGCAGCGTCCGCACGCCGGTGGCCCAGCCGCTCTGCGGCTTCTACGCCGCGGCGTTCACGCGGCTGCTCGCGCTCTTTGAGGTCCGCGCGAAGACCGATATCGTCGCGTGCCGCGGCACCGGCGAGCCAACCTGCCTGCTGACGGTAGCGCTCCTGAACGGCCGATCGGACGACGAGGGCCAGCAGACGTGACACACAGCGGCCACGCAGACACGAACAGACGAAGAAGAAAATGCGTGGCTTCGTGTCTTCGGGTTTTCGTGGTTGCCTTTCTCTTCGTGAACTCCGCGGCCGCGCAGACACCCTCACCGTCCCGCATTCTCGTGATGCCGTTCGAAAACGTGACGCGCGACAGCCGCATTTTCTGGCTGGCTGAAGCGTCGGCGGTCATTCTCGCCGATGATCTGAACGCGCTCAGCGCCAACGCCATCACGCGCGAGGAGCGTCGCCAGGCCTTCGAACGCCTGCAGGTGCCGCCCGCGGCGGCGTTGAGCGACGCCACCGTCATCCGCATCGGCCAGCTCGTCGGCGCATCGCACGTGCTCGTCGGATCGCTCGAGCTCGCCACGGGTGATGACACGCTCGTCGTCCATGCGCGCGACATCGCGCTCGAATCCGGCCGCGTGCAGGCCGACATCGTCGAGCGCGGGCACGTGCCGGAGCTTTTCGCCATCTTCGAGCGCGTCGCACGCCGCATCGCGCCGGCTTCCGCCAAGTCGTCGGAGGAGATCGAGCGCCAGCACCCACCGATCGCGGCATTCGAGAGCTACATCAAGGGGCTCCTCGCCGAGACGCCCGCCACCGCCGTCGCCTACCTCCGCTCCGCGTTGACGTTGGCGCCGGCCTTCGATCGCGCGCGGCTCGCGCTGTGGGACGTCTACGCGGAGCAGGGCGATCACGCTCACGCGCTGGAGGCGGTGCGGCCGGTGCCGGCCGATTCGGCGTGGGCGCGGCACGCGCGGTTTCTCGCGGGGCTGTCCGAGCTCAATCTCAAGACGTACGACGAAGCGTTTGCGACGTTCAAATCGCTCGCCGACGCGCGGCCGACCGCGACGGTCCTCAATAACCTCGGCGTCGTGCAGGTTCGTCGCGGCACGGTCACGCCGCAAACCGGCCAGCCGACCTACTACTTCAACAAAGCGGCCGAAACCGATCCAGACGACCCGGACTATTTCTTCAATCTCGGGTACGCGTACTGGTTGAGCCGCGACCCCCAGGCCGCGATCTACTGGCTGCGCGAGGCGCTGCGGCGCAACCCGGCCGATGGCGACGCCCACTTCGTGCTGGGCGCCGCGCTCGCCGCCGCCGACAACCCGGCCGAAGCGTCGCGCGAGAAGGAATTGGCCAAACGCCTGTCATCCACCTACGAGGAGTGGGACAAGCGGCCGCCGGCGGACGCCGTCCCAAGAGGGCTCGAACGGGTGAAGAGCGACGTCGAGCTGCCGCACGACCGAGGCATCGAGGGGATCCTGGCCACGAGTGAACGGCGCGACCAGCGCGAGCTGGCGGCGTTCTATCTCGATCACGGCCGCCGGCTGTTCCAAGAGGAGAACGATCGCGAGGCGATCGTCGAGCTGAACCGTGCGCTGTATCTCTCGCCGTACGACGCGGAGGCGCACCTGCTGCTCGGCCGCATCCATCTTCGCAACGGCCGCGTGCGCGAGGCGATCGACGCCCTGAAGATTTCGCTGTGGAGCCACGAAACGCCCCAGGCGCACGTCGCCCTGGGCGAGGCCTACCTGCAGGCGAAAGACACGGCGGGCGCCCGAGGCGAGGCCGAGCGCGCGCTGGCGCTCGATCCCGCATCGAGCGAGGCGAAGCGGTTGCTGGAGAAGGTGGGTCCCAAGGGTCCATCCCCCATGCTAAAATCAACCGTACTTGGCTTCCCCAACCCATGACGACGGGTTCCACGAAATCCAGCTGAATGGTAAGCAGCTGGTGTTTCTGTTCATGGCCGCGACGGTCGTGTCGGTCGTGATCTTTTTGTGCGGCGTGTTCGTCGGCCGCGGCGTGCGCGCCGAGCGCAGCGGCGCGATCGCCGACGTCGGCGTCAACCTCCCCGCGAGCGAGCTGACGCCGCAGCCGCCCGCCGCCACGCCGACGCCGGCGCCCGCCGGCTCCGATCCGACCGCCGCCGCACCGCCGCCGGCCGTGGACGATCTCAGCTACTTCAACCGGCTCGAAAAGCAGAGCCCCGCCCCCGAGCGATTGAAGCAGCCGGGGGAGAAAGCGCGAGCGGTTCCGCCGCCCAAGGCGCCGGATGCACCAGCCGCAACGGCGCCAAGCGACCCGGCTGCCCGGCCGTGGGCGGTACAGGTCGCCGCGCTCAACGTTCGCACCGAGGCGGAGGCGATCGCCAAACGGTTGTCGTCGAAGGGCTACGCCGCCTACGTGGTGGCGCCGACCGACGGCACCTCCGTCTACCGCGTGCGCGTCGGCAGGTTCAGCAGCCAGCGCGAAGCCGAGCCGCTCAAAGCGAAGCTGGAAAAAGAAGAGCAGTTCAAACCCTGGATCACGCGCTAGCCCCGTTCCGTGTGCGAGGGCTGTGCGGATCTGGAACACGTGGACCGAAATCGCACAATTCCTCGCGCCAGCCCAAACGACCTAACTCGTTTATCCTCTAGCAGATCTCGAAACGACCGCCACGGCATCATTCTGGCTATCAGTCAGGGCATGAGGCTGATCCCCCTGGTGCTGGCTGCCGCCCTGTTGGTGCCCGTCACTGTCCGCGCTGCCGACGATGACAAGCCCGCGACGCTGAAGATTGTGACCTCGCCGGACAAGCCTGCGCCGCGTCCGCCGATGCTGATGCCGCTCTACGTCTCGCTCGCCGGGCTGCAGGCATACGACGGGTACGCGACGCTGCACGGCGTCAGCACCGGCTCGCGGGAAGCCAACGTGCTGGTCGGTGGGCTCGGCAGCAAACCGGCGGCTTTCTGGGGCGTGAAGGCCGGCAGCACCGCGCTGACGGTCGTCCTGGCGGAGCAGTTGTGGCGCAAGCATCATCGCGGCGAAGCGGTGGTCGTGATGGTGATGGCCAACGGCCTGATGGCGTATGTCGCCGCGCGCAACGCCGGCACACTCTCCGCAACGCGGTAAACTGAGCGTGACTTGGTCACGCGTTCCTCCGACTATGCGCTCGCGGCCGCCTCGGGCGTCCTTCTTGCGCTGAGCTTCCCAAAATTCGGCCATCCGGCGTTCGGCTGGATCGCGCTCGCGCCGCTGCTCGTCGCGCTCTCGCGCGGCGGCGCGCTGTCTCGCGCCTTCCGCCTCGGCGTCACCACCGGCGCTGTCTATTTCGCGGGCACCCTCTATTGGATCACGCGTGTCATGGTGACGTACGGCCATCTGCAGCCGTGGGTTGCGGTGCTGGTGAACGCGGCGCTCATCGCGTACCTCGCGCTCTTCCCGGCGCTCTTCGCGGTGGTGATGCGGCGTCTCGTGGCGGTGCACGGCACGGAAGCGCTGATGGCGGCGCCGCTCGTGTGGGTCGCGACCGAGCTTGGACGCACACATCTCCTGACGGGATTCCCCTGGGTGCTGCTCGGCTACAGCCAGGCGTCGGTCGTGCCAATCGCGCAGCTCGCGAGTATCTTCGGGGTGTACGGCGTGTCGGCGCTCGTCGCCGGCGTCAGCGCAGCGGCGGCGGTGTCGGCCGTGTCGCGAGGCACGGGCGAGCGCGTCAAGGCCATCGCCGGGGTCGCGATTCCGCTCGTGGCGGTTGCGGTCTGGGGCAGCCTGCGCGCGGCCGACGCGGAATGGACGCGCGCCGGCCAGCCGCTCCGCGTCGGACTGATCCAGGGCAACGTCGATCAGTCGGAGAAGTGGGAGCTCGAGCGCGCGCGGGCGATCTTCGACGACTACCTGGGCCTGACACGGCAGGCCATCGCCGCGGGCGCGGAACTGGTCATCTGGCCCGAGTCGTCCACGCCGTTTCTCTTCGAGGAAGACGTCCTCGCCGCCGATCGCGTCCGCGCGATCGCGCGGGACGCGCACGTGCCGATTCTGCTCGGCAGCGATCAGATTGAGTGGCGGGTGGAGAACAACCGCCGGATCCCGGACAAGTTCTTCAATGCGGCCTTCCTCGTGCGGGCCGACGGCACGGACGCGGGCGTCTACCGCAAGATGCATCTCGTCCCCTTCGGTGAATACGTCCCGCTGAAGCGCCTGCTCTTTTTCGCGGGGCCGCTGGTGGAACAGGTCGGCCCGTTCTCGGCCGGCGACGATCCGGTGCTCCTGCCGGTTGCGGGGCACCTGATCAGCACGGCCATCTGCTATGAGGTGGTGTATCCGAATCTGGTCCGCCAGTTCGTGCGGGGCGGCAGCGAGTTGTTGACCACGATTACCAACGACGCGTGGTTCGGACCGACCTCAGCGCCCTACCAGCACTTTGCGCAGGCCTCGATGCGCGCGGTCGAAGAAGGCCGCTATCTCGTACGGTCGGCGAATACGGGGGTGAGCGGCATCGTCGATCCGTACGGCCGCGTGGTCGAGCAGAGTGCCATCTACGAGCGGGCGGTGATCGTCGGGCAGGCGCGGTTCCTGAACGTGTCGACCTTCTACGCCCGGCACGGCGACGTCTTCGCCTATGCGTCGGTCGCGATGACGCTGGCGCTGCTGCTCATCTCGCGGCGACGTGTACAATAGTTCGTGGAGACCAGGATGCCGACCGTTGACGAATTGATGCGCCGCTATGAGGATCTCAGCAAACGCGCTGCCGATCTGCGGAGCTATCTTTGAAGCCGCCCGTCCGCAGGAAGAACTGACCCGCCTCGAGGCGCGCGCCGCCGCGCCCGATTTCTGGAAGGACCAGGCCGACGCGCAAAAAGTGCTGCAGCGCCGTCGCCGTTTGGAACAGGACCTCCATCTCGTCCAGTCGCTGCGACAACGGACCGACGACCTCACGGTCCTCGTCGAGTGGGCGAAGGCGGGCGAGCGGGTCGACGCCGAGTTCGCGCAGGCACTCGAGACGCTCGATCGGGAAATCGAAGCCGGTGAGATCAAGAAGATGCTCGGCGGCGAGCACGATCGCCGGAACGCCATCGTCACCATCCATCCCGGCGCGGGCGGCACCGAGTCGCAGGACTGGGCGGCGATGCTGCTGCGGATGTACATGCGATGGACCGAGCGGCGCGGCTTCAGGCGCGAGATCATCGACTACCAGCCAGGTGAGGAGGCCGGCCTGAAGAGCGTGACGTTCACCGTCAACGGCGAGTACGCGTACGGGCTGCTCGCGGCCGAGGCGGGTGTCCACCGCCTGGTGCGCATTTCGCCGTTCGATCAGGCGGCGCGCCGCCACACCTCCTTCGCCTCGCTGTATGTCTGGCCGGAACTGCCGGAGGACGTCGACATCCAGGTCGAGGACAAAGACCTGCGCATCGACACCTACCGATCGAGCGGCGCGGGCGGGCAGCACGTCAACGTGACCGACTCCGCCGTGCGGATTACCCATCTGCCGACCGGCATGGTCGTGTCGTGCCAGAACGAGCGATCGCAGCACCGCAACAAAGACTCGGCGATGAAAGTGCTGAAGGCCCGCCTCTACGATCTGAAGATGAAGGACAACCAGGCCAAGCTCGATCAGATCAGCGGCGAGAAGAAAGGCATCGCCTTCGGCAGCCAGATCCGCAGCTACGTGCTGCACCCGTATCAGATGGTGAAGGATCACCGTACGAAGGAGCAGGTGGGCGACATCAGCCGCGTGCTCGACGGCGATCTCGACCCGTTCATCAAGGCCTATCTCATGAAGAAGGCCAACGGAACCCTCGGCGAGGCTGCGCC
>JADGOC010000120.1 GCA_017883165.1 Acidobacteriota bacterium | reverse complement strand
CGAGATGCCCGCAAGGATGCCCTCCTGCAACGCCAGCTTTCGCGCAACGGCGCCCGCGTCCTCGTGGGTCACTCGGATCACCTCATCCACGAGCGTCATATCCAGCACGTCGGGGACAAAGCCCGCCCCGATCCCCTGAATCTTATGGGGCTTGGGGGACCCACCCGACAGCACGGGGGAGTCGGCCGGCTCCACCGCCACGGCCCTGAAGGACGGCTTCCGTCCCTTGATGATTTGCGCGACGCCGGTGATCGTGCCTCCGGTGCCGACGCCCGAAACCAGGATGTCCACCTGGCCGTCCGTATCGTCCCAGATCTCGATCGCCGTCGTGCGTCGGTGCACGTCCGGATTCGCGGGGTTCTGAAACTGCTGGAGTATCACGTACCGCGGATTGGACGCGCAGAGCTCCTGCGCGCGCCGAATGGCACCCGGCATCCCTTCAGCCCCCGGCGTCAGGATCACCTCAGCGCCGAACGCGCGCAGCAGCTTTCTCCGCTCCAGGCTCATCGTCTCGGGCATGGTGATCGCCAGCTTGTAGCCCCTGACGGCGGCGACGAACGCCAGGCCGATCCCGGTGTTGCCGCTGGTCGGCTCGATGAGAATGGTGTCCGGCTTGATGCGGCCGTCGCGCTCGGCCGCTTCAATCATGCCGAGCGCGATCCGGTCCTTCACGCTCGCGCACGGGTTAGCGCTCTCCAGCTTCGCCACAAGATCGGCACCGCAGCCGGCAGCGATCCGGTTCAGCCTGACGAGCGGCGTACGGCCGATCAGTTTGGTGACATCCGCGGCAATCTGACTCATGTGATGTTCTCCTGCAGCATATCGACTCTGCGCAAAAAAAGGGCCCGGGAGACATCCCCCGGGCCTGTAGCGTTGCGTTCGATGAAGGAGGAATTGCTAGCGCATGCTACGAACGGGGGAACACCGCGGGCACAGGAGCGAGCCCAAACAACAACAGGGAATCTCCCGCGTGTAGCCGTTCACAACCCATGTCTAATAACGCAGAACCCGCCCCGGTGTCAATGCCGTGCGGCACTCGCCAGCCAGATTCCCGCTGCGGAATGATGCCCGCAATGGCGTTCGCCGCCGCCAGTCTCATCTCTTCATTGATCGACGAGGCCCGGCATGCAAGCGCGCCCCGAAAGATTCTCGGGAAACAGAGGACGTTGTTGATCTGATTCGAGTAGTCCGACCGTGCTGGTCGTCATGGAAGACGGGGATGTCGAACTCCTTCTTGAGTTGTTCTTCGATCTCGAAGCAGCGCGGAGCTGAGATGTCTTCGAGGATGATGCCGCCAAACTCCTTGAAGAGCATCACCTTCCCTTCCATCGCCGGCATGGATGACCTGGATGCCCTCGACTTTCTGGACCACCTCTACGATCGCCTCACCATGTGTCTCGGATGCCGCGTTGACCGTGATGTCCCGCGTGATGAAATCACGGCTCACGTCGACGACATCGATGGCCTCGATGTTGCCTCCAGGCACCGAGCTCACGATCACGGTCGGCGACGCCGCCTACAACGACTTCAGCGATCTCGTGAAGGGGCGTGCCGTCTATGTCGTGCTGCCACCCGCCGCACCCGTCCCGTATGTCATGACGTCGAGCATCCCGGTGCAGAAAGCGCAGTTCATCCTGTCGCGCGGGCTGCGCACCACGGCGACTCTGCCCGTGACGACGGCCGGCGCCGGGTCGTCGATGGTCAAGACCGCGGTCAAGACGTTCGATCGGAAGGAAGTCGTGTCGAACGGCGAGGTCACTCCTCGACGACCAGCACGACCTTGCCGACGTTGGAGCGCGATTGCATGTAGCGGTGCGCGTCGGCCGCGCGGGCGAGTGGAAACGTCTTGGCGATCACCGGCCTTAGCCGGCCTGCAATCATCTCTTGAAGCAGCAGCTCCATCGCGCCGTGAAGCTGGCGGGTTTGGCCCCACAGGTGCCCGAGATTCAGGCCGAGCACGGCGCGGTTCTGGTTCATCAGCGAGAGCGGTCTGAACACCGGCATCCGGAACAACGTCCAGGCCACGTGCCACAGCCGGCGGCGCTCGCCGGACGCAAGACTTGACGCACCATATAGAACCAAGCGGCCGAGGGGCGCGAGCAGCCGGTAGCTCTCGGCGAAGCTCCGTCCCCCGATCGGATCGAGGATCACGTCCACGCCACGATCCGACGTCAGCCGCCGGACTTCCGCGCGCACATCGTCGCGTTGATGATCGATCGGATGATCGACGCCGAGCGACCTGATGGCCGCGATCTTCGGCGTCGACGCCGTCCCGATCACGATGGCGCCCCGACGCTTCGCGAGTTGCGTCGCCGCAATCCCGACGCCGCCGCCCGCGCCGTAGAGCAGGACGGTCTCGCCGGCATCGACGTTGGCGAGCCGGTACAGGGCGATGAACGCGGTGAGATAGTTCACCGGCACGGCCGCCGCCTCGATATCGCTGAAGTCTGGCGGCGTCGGAAAAACGAGTTCTGCCGACGTCACGGCGGCGCTGGCGTATCCGCCAAACCGCGTGAGCGCGAGCACACGGTCGCCAACTCGAAGCGTCGTCACGCCGGGACCCACTGCGTCGATGACTCCGGCGACTTCGTATCCGACGACGAGCGGCGGCGCAGGCGCATCGGGGTAGAGGCCCAGCCGCGCCATGATGTCGGCGAAGTTGACGCCGGCAGCTCGAACAGCGATGCGAACCTCGCCGGCGTGCGGCACAGGGTCGGCGACCTCCCGGCTCTGAAGGACCTCCGGGGCGCCGTGCTTCGTCATGACCACCTGACGCATGGTTCCAGTCAGTATAGGGTGCCTTCGCCTCGAAGAAGGGAGCAGCGGAAATTCGGCACAAATACGGTACGCCGATTGCTCTGACCCCGTGATCGCGTCTCGAATCGACGCCTCTCCGTCAGGAGCGTTATGGCCAATAGCATCAAGCGGATATTGGTTCCCGTGGATTTCAGCGCGGCCTCGCGCGCCGCGTTATGGCGCGCCGGCGAGCTGGCGGCCGCGCTCGGGGCTTCCCTCGAGCTCCTCCACGTGCTCGAGCTGCCCGGCGCCCACGCACTGGCCTCCCAAGCCTACGTCCCGCTGCCAGCCGAATATCGGCAGGACGTGAAACGCCACGCCGAGAAGCACCTCGAAGAGTGGCTGTCCACATCGAGCGTGCCGACCATCCGGCACGAGTTGCGCGAGGGAAAGCCGTTCGTCGAGATCGCCAGCTACGCCCGCCAGCACGGCATCGACCTGATCGTCATGGGAACGCACGGCCGCGGCGGCATGTCGCGCCTCCTGCTCGGAAGCGTGACCGAGAACCTCATTCGAACCGCGCCGTGTCCGGTGATGACGGTCCGTGAAGACGACGAACCAACGGGCAGCGCGCCTTCGCACCCGTCGTACAAGGAATAAAGGCGGAGGGGCGGACGCTACGACCCGTCGCGGATGACGCGGCACGACTCGACGTCGAAGACCACGTCGCCCATGGTCAGCCTGGTCTGATCGCGGAGGCTCGCGGCGAACCGCACGAACCGCTCGACGTCGGCGAAGTTGCTCGCGATGCCGAGCGACACGCGGATCGCGCCAGCGCTCTTGCCGCCGCGGTGCTGGATGATCTGCAGGAACCGGGGCAGCGTGATGTCCGCGCCGGCGGCGGCGCCGGCTTCCATGTCCGCCTCGGTCAGCCCTTCCGCGGTTTCGCCAGCGCCGGGATTGCAGAAGCAGCCGGTTCGCACCGAGATGCGTTCTTCGCCGGCGAGCTCTTCGACGCGGCGGTAATCGAGGAGATGGCCGTCCGGATCGTAGAAGTTCAGCGTGACCGTGCCGCCGCGCATCGCGGTCGTCACGGGCCCGTAGATGCGCACCATGTGCCGGCCGTTGGTGTGCTGCAACTCGAACAGCTCCTGGAGCAGCCACGCCGTCAGCGCCTGCACCCGCGTCTGAATCGTGTCGATGCCGACGCGCTCGAGATGACGCAGCCCGATTTCGACGGCCGGGATGCTCAAGTAGTTCAGCGTGCCGTCCTCGAAGCCGGCTTCGTGCGGCGAGAGGATGTGCTTCTGTCCCTGGACGGTGGCGAAATTCACCGTGCCGCCCGCAAACCACGGCCGCCGCAGCTTCGCGAGCGCCGCGTGGCGCGCGATCAGGCACCCGACGCCGGTCGGATAACCGAACATCTTGTAGAACGACACGCAGACGAAGTCGGGCTGGACGTCGCCGAGATCGAGCCGGTTGGTGGGCACGAACGCCGCCGCGTCGAGCAGCACGTCCCACCCCAGCGCGCGCGCGCGCGCCACGAGGTCGAGCGGATGCTTCACGCCGGAGAAATTCGACTGGGCCGGAAAGGCGAACAGGTTCGCCGCCCGGCGATCCGCCGCCGCCAGCCGCTCCTCGAGATGCGCACGGTCGATGCGAAGCTCGGGGACGGTGAGCGCCGCGTACTCGATCGCCGCGCCGCCGGCGCGTGCGAACTCGCGGATCCCGTTCACCGAGTTGTGGTTGTCGACGGTCAGCAGGTACCGGCTGTCCGGCCCGAACGGGTACGCTTCTCCGACCAACTTGAGCGCAGCGCTCGCGTTCAGCGTGAAGACGGCGGTGTACTCCTCGCGAGGCGCATTGAAGTAGGACAGGACCGCCCGCCGCGCCTGCTCCACCAGCCTGGTCGCCGTCGTCGAGCAGAGGCTGGCCGAGTGCGGGTTGCCGAAGACGTGCTGACCAAGCAGGGCCGCGTGATCCTGCACCTGCGACGCGGCGTACAGGCTGCCGCCCGTGTAATCAAGGTAGACGTGCTGCTGGGCGTCGAGCCGACCGTACTCGGCCGCGCGCAGCGCGTCGAGCGCGGCCGTTCCGGCATACGCGGGGTGCCGTTCGAGGAATACTGCGTTGCGATTCATCACGTACCGCATCACTATAGTGACACGGCCCTCCACGAAAGGACTATCTCATGCGAATGACGAGATTTTTGGCGTGCGTTGCGGCGGCAGTCTTCACCGTGGGTCTGGCGTCCACCCGGACCGCGCCGCAACTCGCCGCGCGAACGACCGAAGATTGGCTCAAGACCCTCGAGTCGCCCGCCAGGGTCGCCGGCCTGAAGATCGACGAGACCGTCGCCAGGCTCAAGCTGAAACCGGGTGACGTCGTCGCCGACATCGGCGCTGGATCGGGGCTTTTCGAAGGGCCGCTGGCCAAGGCGGTGACGTCAGGCGGCAAGATCTACGCGGTCGACATCGACCAGGGACTTCTCGACAACATCGACAAGCGAACGAAAGAATTTCAGATCACCAACGTGCAGACGGTCCTCGGCAAGTTCGCGGATCCAAACCTGCCGACCCGCGACGTCGATCTGGCGTTCATCGACGACGTGCTGCATCACATCGAAGATCGCGCGGGCTACCTGAAGAATCTGACAGGCTATCTGAAACCGTCTGGGCGCGTCGCGGTGATCGAGTTCATCCCGAGCAAAGGCGGACACCAAAACCAGCCCGAGCTGCAGATCACGAAGGAACAAGGGACCGCATGGATGGCGGCCGCCGGCATGAAGCCTGTCGAGGAGTTCGACCTGTTCGACACCAAGTGGTTCGTGATTTACGAGAGGCGCTAAACCACGCGGCGCATGACGAGCGCCGCGTCATTGCCGCCAAAGGCGAGCGACGTCGAGACCCCGCACGAGATCGGCACGCGCCGCGCCTCGTTCGCGACGAGGTCCACGTCGCACTCGGGATCCGGCTCGCGGAAACCGATCGTCGGCGGCACGACGCCTCGGGCAATCGAGAGCGCGAGCGTCGCTGCCTCGATCGCGCCGGCTGCCGCCAGACAGTGGCCGACCATCGACTTGATTGACGTCACGGGGATGTGCCTCGCCCGCTCGCCGAACACCCGCCGAATTCCGCGCGCCTCCGCCTGATCGTTTTGAGGCGTCGCCGTGCCGTGCGCGTTCACGTGATCGACCGCGTCGGCGGAAACCCGCGCCGACCGGAGCGCCTCCTCGATCAGCGCTGCTACGGCTTTGCCCTCGGGTTCCGGCGCCGTCGGGTGGTACGCCTCGCAGCGCACGCCGTAGCCGGCGATTTCCGCGTAGACGTGGGCGCCTCGCCGCCGCGCGTGCGCCAAGTCTTCGAGGACGAGTATCGCCGCGGCTTCGCCAAGGTTCATGCCCTGGCGGGTCCGGCAGAAGGGGCGGCACGGCTCCTTGTCGACCAACCGCAGCGCATTGAAGCCGCTGAACGTCAGCCGGCAGAGCACGTCGCTCGCGCCGGCGAGCGCCACGTCGAGCTGCCCCGAGGCGATCGCGTCGGCTGCGTAGCCGACCGCCACGGTGCCCGACGAACAGGCCGAGAGCACGGACGACTTCAGCCCTTCGAATCCGAAGCAGGTCGCCACGACGTCGCACGGCGTGTTCGGAAAGTGATCGAAGATCTTCGAGGGCGGCGCGCGGCGGATGCCGCGCCGACGCATATCCGCGAACCACTCCTCGTTGCGCATCAGATCCGCCGTTCCGGACCCGAGGATCACGCCCATCCGATCCCGCGCCATGTCGGTGTCGACCATCCCCGAATCGGACAGCGCTTCGCGCGACGCGATCACCGCGATCTGATCGCTCCGCGACAGCCGTCGCCATGCCTTCTCCGAGAACGCAGCGTCCCGACCGTAGGCCGGGATCTCGGCGGCCTTCGAACTGCGGTATCCGGCCGTATCGAAGAGCGTGACGTCCGCGATGCCGCACTGACCGCTGACGAGGCCGTTCCACACGGCCTCGCGCGTGGTGCCCACCGCGCTCATCATCCCGATCCCGGTGACGGCGACCCGGCGCCCGCTCATTGCATTTCCCATTCGCGACGATAGGCGGTCACTCGCCGCGCTTCGTCCCTCTTGTGGAGCGCCGCCACGACCAGCGGCGAGAATTCTAACGGCATCGAGAGAGCTGAAAACGCAAGTCCGAGCGTCCGTCGCGGCCATGACAGTTCCTGGCGCCCGGCGCCCAACAGCGCCGCCCAGTATCGGCCGATGACGCCGTAGATCTCGCGCGCCTCGCGCCAGGCGCTGCCGTGCCGGCCGCCCGCGCGGGCGCGGCCGGCCCGCAGGCTCTGCAGGAATTCGTCGCGCGTCGTTCCCGGCGCTTCGGTGTACGTCGTCCCGATGCCGCGGAGCGTGTGCGAGTCGCTGCCGCCGATCGCCGTCAGCGGCCCGGCGCTCGACGCCGCCCACCGACGCACGATTCCTTCGGCCAGCTCGTTGTGCGCGGCCAGCATCGTGCCGTTGCGCACCTCGAACGCCGGAAACAGCCGGAGCGCGAGGCCAAGGTAGTCGTCGAGCGGCAGCTGCCCGTTGAAGAAAAAGAACGGGTGATTCAGCGCGTAGAAGACCCCTTCGGACCGCAGGTACGCGACTGCCTCTAGCACGTTGCCTCGGAGCGGCTGGATGTCTCGGTGAATCCGCTCGCTGATGTCGTACGCGCCGATGTGCACCTTGAGGTCGACGTCGGGAAAGCGGCACTCGATCTCTTCGCTGACGAAGAAATCGTCGGCGTCGGGATGGCGCTCCAGAAATTCGAGGCAGCCATCGACGCTGTTGTGATCCGTGATCGTCACGACATCCATCCCGCGGGCCTTCGCGGCGGCGTACACCGCCGACGGCTCGGAATAGCAGTCGCGCGCGCGCAGAAACCTGAGATGTCCCGCGTAGCCGGAATGGCAGGAGTGCAGATGGAGGTCGGCGCGCAGGACTCGCCCGTTGTCGCCCGTCATAGCGGCTTCAGTAACAGAATCTGCAGCACCATCGAACCAGCCCCGCGGTAGACATCCGGCAACACGCTCTTGCCGAAATCAACCTGCAGAATGGTATTCCGAGGCGCCCGCAGATTCAGCCGAATTCCGGTGCCGGTCACCTGCCGCCAGACGCGGTCGCCCTGCGGATCGCGTCCGCTCGCGTGATCGACGAACAGGTCCACCCGGTACTGGTCGAACAGGTTGAACGAATACGATCCCCGGAACATCCCGAGATCGCCGAACCGTACGGCGGACGGCACGCCGTGCATCCGCGTCGCATCGAACAGGCCGAACTGATACATGCTGAATCGATCGAGCCGCTGCCCGCCGAAATAGGTCCCATTCAGGTGAATCGTGTGAAACGTGGCGAAGGTGAAATCCTTCGACAGCCCGAGGTCGTATTTCGTATACGTCCGGTCGCGCGCGTCGAACCCGTCACCCTGCCCCCAGGCATCCCACGTCGACCGTCGATACGCGGCCACATTCGCGAGCAGCGAATACCCCCGCTGTCGATACTCGTAGCCCGCGCCCGCGCCGTCGGTCGCCGTGCTCGACGGAATCACGAAGCTCGACGCCGTTGTGGCATCCCGGAAGTACGCGTCGTACTTGAACTCGTAATGACCGGAGAGTTTTTGAAACGGCGTGAGCTGGTAGCCCAGATTGAGGCCGGCCCCGACGGGAATCCGGTTGACGCGCTCACCGCTCCGCTTTCCCTGCGCATCGAACACATCGTCGTTCGCCTTGAGCGCCAGGCCGAAGAAGTCGACGCTCGCGTCGAACCTGCCTCCCCACAGATTCGCGTGCTGGATGTTGCCGAACGCGATCACGCCGCCGTAGAGCAGCGCCAGTTGGAGGTTCCGGTTCAGGAAGTTGAAGTCGAGGATGTTGAGCCCGCCGATTGGCAGCGGGCGATCGAACGAGGGATCGATGTCGGCCCCGATGACGAACGCACGGGCCGAGGTCGTCATCCGATTGCTGACGACGCGCGTCTCGCCCCGCTTTACCAAGTATCTGACGCCCTCGTCCGTGTCGCGGTACATGATCCGGTTGCTCGCTCGGGCGGCGCTCCGCTCGCGGTCGAATTCGGACGCGTTCAGCACGAAATCTGACAGGTGCAGCTCCCGCTCGATCAACACGCTTCGGCCGGCGATCAGGAAAATCTGTTTGCTGCTCAGGCGATTGAGCAGCCAGACCGGCCGGCCGTCGATGTCGCCGAACGGCTCGAACAGCTGCGTCTCGTCGTTCGAGACGACCGGGCCGCTCAGCTTCGTCTCGACAGCCTGAACCTTGAGCCGGACGAACGTCGCGCGGTCGATCCACACCGTCCCGCGATAGAACGCGTGCGTCGCATCGGCCGGGTCGAACCGGACGACGAACGCCGGCCGTCCGCCGATCGTGTCCAGGCCGTCGAGCCGGTACGCGTAGTCCTGGTTCAGCCGCAGGTCCAGCGGCAGCGACAGCACCTTCTCGGGCTGCACGAGCGGAAACGCCGGACGATTGGTCGTCCACTTCGCGCCGTTCAGCTCGAAGCTCAGCTCCTCCCATTCGACCGCGCCGTGCTCCGAGAAGAGGCGGTTCTCGGTCACGAGGTTGTACGCCGGATCGGCCGGCGATGGATGGAAATGCTGTTCGATGCGGACGTGGGCGATGTAGTTCTGGAGAACGGCGTCCTGCGCGGCTTGCGCCTGCTGATGACGAAAGACGATCTCCTCGACGCGCGGGAGCGTCTCCTTCTGCACCTCGACGCTCGTGGCGTAGCTGCTGCCGTTGCCGAAGTTGAAATCGACGATCAGGGGATGGTCCGCCATCGGCAATCCGATCCGACGTCGGTTCTCCAGCACGCCCTTCTGCACGTGCGTGGGCGCCTGAGATGCTCCCGTCACCGGGTCGCGCACCATCGGCGTCGTCGCGTTCGCCAGGGTGATCTCGACGTCGAGCGGCGTCCCGCCCGGCGAGCCCCAGTACACGAGGTACGTCTCGAAGCCGGTCAGGCTGTACAACAGGCGGTGCTCGACGATCGACGTCACGTTCGACGTGCCCTGCAGGATCTGGAGATCGGTCGTCTTTTCGTCGAGCGTCACGAGATCGCCCGCGATGAGATCGGTCAGACGCGCGGCGGCGGTCAGCGCCGCTTTGAGGGCGGCGGCGTCGCCGGTGAAGACGGTCACCGTTCTCGTGCCGAGCGAACGCAGCTCGGCCTCCATCAACCGAGACGTGGCGGCGGAGGTGTCGGCCGGCAAGCGGATCGGCCCGAGCAGCAACGTGGCCGACGGCTTCTCCCGCTCCACCATCGTCGCCATACGCTGCACGGCCGACCGGAACGGGTCGTCGTCTTCTGCGGACGGGCCGTCGAGCGCAACGCCGTCGATGTACGGTCCGACGCCGGCGGCGAACACGCGTCCCTGCCACTCGTTCTCGATCGCCGGCAGACTACCCTGCAGGACGAGCGCGCCGGAATCGACCGATCGGATCTGAACGGCGGCGAGCTTCAATAAGTACACGTACCGGTTGACGTCCGGCGCTCGGCCTGCCTCGATCTCACCGATCTGGTAGCCGGCGACCCTCCCGCGGCTGCGCTCGGCAACGACTCGGACGAACTGGCGCCAGGGTTCGATGTCACCGTCAGTGGCCGGAACGCGTCCGAGCGCGAGCACGACCTGCATGTTCCGACCCTGGTACACGCCGAGCAGCTCCCGCAGTTGTTCGAGTGTCGCATCCGCGGTGGGAGGATCGGCGAAGGCCGCCTGGTCGATCGACAGCCTGACGATCGTCGGCACAATCCGGGGCAGGTCGGCGGCCAGCGGCTCGGCATCGAGCCGCCGGTCGATGGCGATACCGCGCAGCCTCGTGTCTGCGGCCAGTCCGCGCGTCGGCGCCAGCATCGCGAACGCTGTGACGGCGATCGCGAGACGCACGCGAACGGTCATGTGGAAAGCGGGGACAATCCGAGCACTTCGCCCATGGGCGCGAAGGTCGCGCCGCGCAGGATGCGCTCGAGACGCCTGCGGAACCCGCCAAGCCTGAAGTAGTGCGCGAAGTTCTTGGCCGGCGGCAGCTTCACGCGCGGCGGATCGGGATCGATCTCCCACGGATGCACGGCCAGCGCGACCGGAATGCCGCGCGCGTTGCGATCCTCGATGATCCGAATCACCCGGCCGGGCGCGGTCATCCGCAGCCCCCATCCAACCATCGGCATGTTCTGGCCGAATCGCCGATCGACCAACGGCGGAAATTCCATCACGTCGCCGCAGGAGGTCGATCGCGCGTGCGGCTGCTTCGGATAGTCCGGGTCGCCGACAATCCGCATCGGCGCCATGCTCGAGTCGAACGTGAACCCGGCGCGGGCGAGCGTCTCGAGCGCCCACAGCGAGCGGCCGTTGATCGACCACTCAGGCGCGCGATAGCCGCGCACGTCGCGCACACCCGCCGCGGCGAGCGCCGCCCGACAGGTTTCGAGATCCCGCGCGAAGCTCTCCGGCGTCAACTCGTAGACGCGCTGGTGCAGATGTCCGTGCGATCCGACTTCGTGTCCTCGGTCGACGATCTCGGCCACCAGCGCCGGATACCGCTCGGCGATCCAGCCGAGGACGAAGAACGTGCCGCGGGCGCTGCACGCGTCGAGCAGGTTCAGCAGATCCCGAGTCGTGTCCACGACGCGACTCGGCAGGGTATTCCAGCGCCCGAAGGCGAGCGGGCCCTCCGAGCCGCAGACATGAAACCACTCTTCGACATCGACGGTCAGGCAATTGCGCATGCTGCGGCCCACTACCCCGCCAGCTCCCGGCTCGACTCGATGAATTCGACGATGGTGCTGACGCTGCGAAGGACGCGCTTGCCGACCTGCTCGTCGGTGATCTCGACACC
>JADGOC010000119.1 GCA_017883165.1 Acidobacteriota bacterium | reverse complement strand
GATGCGCGCGCTCGCGGAAGGCGTGCGCGTCTTCGCCGCCTCGCTCGTCCTCGCCGCAGTGCTCGCCGCCAGCGTGCCGAACCTGCCCCACCTCTGGCTCTGGTCGATTGTGCTGGTCGGTGTCCTGACGCTGGTCTACACGTTCGAAGGCGGCATCGCGGCCGTGATCTGGACCGACCTCATACAGCTCGTCATCTATGTCGGCGGGTCGCTCCTGGCCGCCTACATGCTCGTGCATCTGGTCCCCGGCGGCTGGCCCGCCATCGTCGCGGACGCCTCGCGTGCCGGCAAGCTGCAGGTCGTGTCGTGGTCACTCGATCCGCGGCTGCCGTTCACGTTCTGGGCCGGCGTCATCGGCGGGACGTTTTTGACGATGGCGTCGCACGGGACCGATCAGTTGCTGGTGCAACGTCTGCTCACCTGCCGCAACGCACGCGAGAGCCAGCTCGCGCTGATTCTGAGCGGCTTCGTCGTGTTCGCGCAGTTCGCGCTGTTCCTGTGGATCGGTCTGATGCTGCACGCCTACTACGCCGTCCATCCGCTGCCCGCGATGGTGTCGACCGACGAAATCTTTCCGGCGTTCATCGTCCGCAGCCTGCCGCACGGCGTCGCGGGGCTCGTGATCGCCGCGATCTTCGCGGCGGCCATGTCGAACCTCAGCGGATCGCTGAACTCGCTCGCCTCTTCGACGGTGCTCGATTTCTATCAGCCGCTCGCGAAGCGGCCGATGGACGAGGCCGGGCTGCTGAGGCTGTCGCGCTGGCTGACGGCGGCGTGGGGCCTGGTGCTGATCGCCATCGCGATCCTGGCGCGCGGCTGGGGGTCCGTGTTCACGGTGGGCCTGACGATCGCCTCGATTGTGTACGGCCCGATGCTCGGCGCGTTTCTCATGGGCGTGCTGACCACATCCGCGACACAGGCGGGCGTGATGGCCGGCATCGCGGTGTCGCTCGTCGCCATGGTGGCGGTGAAGCTGTTCACGCCGCTCGCGTGGACGTGGTATGTGATTGCCGGCACCATGATCTGTGTGAGTGTCGGGATGCTCGTCTCAAATGCTCTACCACGGAGGACACGGAGGTAATTTGTCGTGACGAACGACTCGGTCGCCACTGCACGGAAGGTTCTCACCGACGCGATTGCCGCGCTGATATTTCCGGCGGCGTCCGTCGAAGTGGGCGCGAGCGCCGGTACGCTGTGGCGCGAGGCGCTGGGAACGCTCACCTTCGAGGATTCGTCGCGCCCGGCGCTCGAAGACACGCCCTTCGATCTCGCGTCCCTCACGAAGGTCATCGCGACGACGAGCGTGGCTTTGCAGCTCGTGCACGAAGAGCGGTTGCGGCTCACCGATCCCGTGGCGGCGCACGTTTCCGAGTGGCGCGGACGCGATCGCGAAGCGGCGACCGTCCAGGATCTGCTGGAGCACGCGTCGGGGCTGGCGGCGCGCCTCGTGGATCCGCCGCCGGCGGGGCGCCGCGAGTTCGAGCACGACATCTGCGCGATGCCGCTCGAATACGCGCCGCGGAGCAAATCGGTCTACAGCGATCTCGGGTTCATCCTGCTCGGGTTTCTCGTGGCGGATTGCGGAGCCGCATCGCTATCGGAGCAGTTCGATCGGATCATGGTCCGTCTGCCTGCTCCGAGCGGAGATCGACTCACCTTCGAGCTGCCGATCGCCGCGCGGCGGCTGGCGGCGCCGACGCGGCCGATGAACGACGATACGAGGCGCGGGCGATCGCTCGCCGGCGAAGTCCACGACAATTACGCCGCGGCGCTCGGTGGCGCCGCCGGCCACGCGGGCCTCTTCGGGACGGCGTCAGGCGTGGGGGCCTTCGCGCGCGCCGTGCTGCGCGCAGCCCGCGGCGATGCCACCGTCCCGCCACCGCTCTCCCCCGCCCTGGTCGCCCAGGCCGTCACGACGAGCTCGGTCCCCGGCAGCTCGCGCGCGCTCGGCTGGGATACCATGCTGCCCACTTCGTCGTGCGGGACGCGGATGTCGGCCTCGGCATTCGGCCACGTCGGCTTCACGGGCACGTCGCTGTGGATCGATCCCGCGCGCGATCGGTATTTCGTGCTGCTGACCAACCGTGCGTGCGGCGGGGGCACACTGGACCAGATGCGCACCGTCCGCAGTGCTTTTCACGACGCACTGACGACTTCCGACTGATGACTCTCACGATTCTCGACTGGTCCGTCATCGCGGCGTACTTCCTGCTGAATCTCGCGATCGGCCTGTACTACGCCCGGCGCGCGCGCGGCAGCACGATTGATTTCTTTCTCTCCGGCCGCAATGTCCCCTGGTGGCTCGCCGGCACGTCGATGGTGGCGACGACGTTTGCCGCCGACACGCCACTCGTCGTAACGGGCATCGTCTCGCGCTACGGCATCGCCGGCAACTGGCTCTGGTGGAGCATGGCGGCGAGCGGCATGCTCACCGTCTTCGTCTATGCGCGATTGTGGCGGCGATCCGGCGTGATGACCGACGTCGAGTTCGCCGAGCTGCGCTATGCGGGAAAGCCTGCGGCGTTCCTGCGCGGCTTCCGCGCGCTGTATCTCGGGATTCCCATCAACTGCATCATCATCGGCTGGGTGAACCTGGCGATGATGAAGATCCTGCAGATCACGCTCGGGCTGAACCAGAGCCAGGCGCTCGTGGCGCTCGTCGCGCTGCTGCTCTTCACGGCGTTCTACACGACGATCTCGGGGTTGTGGGGCGTGCTCGTGACGGACTTGTTTCAGTTCGTGCTGAAGATGGGGATGGTCGTGGCGCTGGCGTTCTTCGCCGTGCGCGCGGTCGGCGGCCTCGCCGCGTTGAAGATGAAGGTCGCCGCGCTCGACGCCGGAGCCGGCGCGGGCTCGCGGCTCGATTTCTTTCCCTCGACGGACTCTGCCTGGATGCCCGCAGTGACGCTCTTCGTCTATCTCGGCGTCAACTGGTGGGCGAGCTGGTATCCGGGGGCCGAGCCGGGCGGCGGCGGCTACGTGGCGCAGCGGATCTTCTCGGCGCGCACGGAGCGCGACGGCCTGTTTGCCACGTTGTGGTTCAACATTGCGCACTACGCGGTGCGCCCGTGGCCGTGGATACTGACCGCCCTCGCGTCGATCGTCTTATATCCCACACTCGTGGACAAGGAATCCGGCTACGTGCGGACGCTGATGGATCCGCAGGTGTTTCCGCCGGCGCTGCGCGGGATCATGCTGGCCGCGTTCGCCGCGGCGTACATGTCCACGATCGGCACGCAGCTCAACTGGGGCGCGTCATACGTTGTGAACGACTGCTACCGCCGGTTCATCAGAAGGCGTGGCGCCGAACGCGAGTACGTGCTGGTGTCCCAGGTTGTGACCGTGCTGTTGATGCTGGCGTCGATCTGGGTGACGCTGCATCTCGGCTCGATCGAGCAGGCGTGGAAGCTCCTGATCGTCACCGGCGCCGGCACGGGGACGGTGCTGCTGCTCCGCTGGTTCTGGTGGCGCATCAACGCGTGGTCGGAAGTTTCCGCGATGGCGGCCGCGGCGGCGGTGTCGCTCTTCCTTCAGCTCGTGCTGAAGTGGGACAGCGATCGGCCACGCGACTTCGCGTACATCATGATGGCGACCGTCGGCATCACGACGATCGTGTGGTTAATGGTGACGTGGCTGACGCCGCCGGAATCAGAGGCGACGCTGATGGCGTTTTACCAAAAAGTTCGCCCGCAGGGGCTCGGCTGGGCGCGGGTGGCGAGAGCCATCGGCGTGGCACCGACCGGTTCGTCATCGCTCGTGCGGCAGATCACGAACGCCGTGCTCGGCTGCGTGCTCGTCTACTCGGCGCTTTTCGGGGTGGGCGAAATCCTGCTGCGAAGCGTGCTCATCGGAATCGGCCTGCTCGCGGTGTCCGCGCTCGCCGCGTTTGCCATTGCGCGCAATCTCGACACCGAAGAAGCCTTCCAACAACAACCGTCGTCTTAATTGCCACGACCTCGCCCGCCGGGCGCCGCACCGCCGCGCGCGCCGGGCGGGAGCGTGACCGGTTGACCGGTCCTCGGATCGACGAGCGGTTGACCAGTCCTGGGGTCGATGATCTGGCCATTCGGCAGAACGGTGATTCCGCGGCCGCCGGGCCCGACGCCGCGTCCGCCGGGGCCGCCGGTTCCGGGAATGCCGCCGGGCCCTTGTTGGCCCGGACCGCCGCGGCCACCGGGTCCGCCGACGCCGGGGACACCGCCTGGAGCGCCGGCGCCGGGCGCCTGCGCGAGTTGCGTGGCGGTGAATTGCCACTCGTTGTAGTGGGAATGGCCTTTGTAGATGCGGATTGACTGTTCTTTGCTCTTGCTCGCGTACGCGAAGATGCCACCGACCGGGCCATTCGTGCTCGCGCCCGGACCGGCGCCACGCTGCGCCGTCGATGATCCTTGCGGCGCGGTCGACGTCGTGCCGCCGCGTCCCGACGTCAACGCCGTTGTCGATGTGCTGCCCGGTGTGTTCTGGCCCTGTTTCAGAACGTCGAAGTCGTCGTTGGTGATTGGATCTTTGTATTGTTTCCGGAGGACGTGGTCGTCGAGCAGCGCCTGGACGGTCGGCGGAGTCGTGCCGGGGCCGTGCTTGCGCTGGAACATCGCCAGCGCGCGGCCGTACTGCTCGCCGCGGAAGACGAGCTCGGCTTCCTTTTCGCGTTGGGCGTCATGTTTCCACACCGGCATCGCGATCGTCATGAGGATGGCCATGACGCTGAGACCGATGAGCAGGACGGCCATCGCGTAGCCGTTGTCATCTCCGGCGGAGACGGTGCCCGGACGGGCTTGACCGCGTAACTGCATGGGAATTAAGATGGTTAGCGAATTCATGATACCACGATTGTTGCCGCCGACGGCCCGCGGGCGGGTGCGCCTCGCGTGTCTCCTGATAGTCGTCCCCTCGCTGGCGGTCGTCGCCTGCCAGAAGGTGCCGCTGCTGGCGCCGTCGGGGTCCACGATCACGCTGACGGCGAGTGCGACGACGCTGCCGATCAATGGGACGACGACGCTCATCGCCCAGGTGCTGGAAGCATCGGGCACTCCACCCCAGAACGGAACGAACGTCACCTTTACGACGTCGCTCGGCACTGTTCAGCCGTTCGAGGCCACCACCGACACGGGCGGTCGTGTGGCCGTCACGTTTATGGCCGGTACTTCGTCGGGCACCGCCACCATCACGGCCATTTCGGGCGGCGCGGGCGGCGGCAGCACATCGACGACGACCGGTGGGACGACGACGAGCACTGCGGCGAACGTGGTGAAGATTGCGATCGGCTCGGCGGCGGTCGCGAGGATCAACCTCAGCGCGAGTCCTGCAGTTGTTCCCGCGACAGGCGGCACAAGCACACTGACCGCGAGCGTTGTGGACACCAACGGCAACGGCCTTTCCGGTGTACCGGTGAGCTTCAGCACGACGGCCGGGACGCTCGCGTCTTCGCTGGTCACGTCCGATCAGAATGGCAGCGCCCAGACGACGCTCACGACAGCCAAGGCCGCAACCGTTACCGCGAATGCAGGGACCGTGTCGACTGGTGGGACGGGCACGACGGGTGGCACAGCGCCCGCGACCGTGACGGTCACAGTCAGTTCGTTGCCGGGCGTCACGGTAGGTGCGGCGTCGCCGGCCTCACCGACGGTCGGGCAGGCGGTCACGTTTCCGGTCACGTACACGTCGGACGCCACCAGCAGCCCCATTCAGCGGGTGCTTGTGGACTTTGGCGACGGCACGGGGAGCCAGGTGATTAACGGCCAGCCGAGCAGCGTGACCCACAACTACTTCTCGAGCGGGACGTTCGCCATGCGGATCACAGTGTTCGATTCGCTCGGGAGTTCGGGAACCGGAGGCGTTTCCGTTCTCATCGGTGCGCGGCCGCAGCCGGTGGTTTCGATCAGTACGACGACGACGAATCCGACGGCTGGCGTTGACGTCGCATTTACGGCGACTGTTACGCCAGCGGCAGCTAGCGGCACGAGCATCGCTGATGTGAGCGTCGACTACGGCGACGGCACGACGCCGACCGATCTCGGGGCGACCAGCGGCACTTTCTCGTTGCACCACACTTATGCGGCTGGAGGCACCTTCACCGTAGTACTTACAGCGACTGACAGCAACGGTGGTGTCGGCAAAGGGACTACGACGATCTTTGTGCAGTCGGCGGTGCCGTTGACCGTCTTGGTCTCCACATCTCAGACTCCGAGCGGAGGCAATTCGATTGTGACGGCTACCGCTACCGTGATCGGACTTGGGAACTCGGTTGTGGTCAACTACGCTTGGACTTTCACTCCCCCTGGTGGAACGACAAACACGTCGAGCAATCAACAGACGCGGACGTACGCAATTGGATCCGGCTTAGTTACCGTGACAGTAACCGTCACAACATCGACCGGCGCAACCGCAACAGGCACTACGACGTTTATCCCCTAAGGCCACACCGGCACCGATCGCGCTCTGGCGTCGAAGACACGAAAAGGCCGGGCTCATCGCCCGGCTTTTTTGTTAGGCCGCGGATTTCGCCAGGGCCCCGCACCGCTCCTTGGGTCTTGGTCCTTAGGTCTTGGTCCGTTCTTAGTTCGTGGTCCTTCGCGCGCAATGGGATCGGGCCCAGGCACAGGCGAACCAAGGACAACCAGGGACCAAGGACGACCAAGGACTAAAGACGGACGAAGGACCAAGAACCAAGGCCGCAAGGACTAGCAGGCTACCAGTCCGCGTACTTCGTGCTCAAAGACAATCGCGAGTTGCGCATGGAGCTGGGCACAACGTCAGTTACGAGGCCTTCCGCGCGCGCTGCATCGCCTGATGCAGATCCCAATCGGCCTGCAGTCGCATCCATAGTTGCGGTGACGTCTTCAGAAACCGCGCCAGCCGCAGCGCGGTGTCCGCCGTGATGCCGCGCTTGCCGAGGACGATCTCGTTCAGACGATTGAGCGAGATCCCCAGTCGGCGAGCGGCTTCGAGTTGACCGACGCCCAGTGGCTTCAGGTACTCCTCGAGCAGGATCTCACCGGGCGGAATCGCCGGCCCCAACCAATGCGGATCCCTAGTGATAGTCTTCGACGCGGACTTGGTAGGCATGTCCGTTCTCCCATCGGAACGTTACACGGTACTGCTCGTTTACCCGTACGCTGTGACGACCCGCCCGATCACCCTTTAGCCGCTCCAGCCGATTGCCGGCCGGCACCGCAAGATCGTCGAGGCGCCCCGCCGCGTCGATCAGCTTCAACTTCCGCTGAACGGGGCGCCACAGGGCACGTGGAATACGCCGAGCGGCCCGTGTGTTTCGGTCGCGAAACAGATCAACCGACGTCTCATCGGCAAATGACTGAATCACAAGCAATTACATGCTACATGGATATCGTGTAATTCGTCAAGCTGGGCAAGAGGTAAGCAGTGTGCTGTGAGAGCGGTGTGTACGGGTGTAGCATGCTGCCGATCTAGGGCCGCCAAAAACACGCGATGAACGCCAACGCGCTCGAGCGCCTGCTCACGCAAACCGACGATTTCGCCGGAGCTCGGCACGTCGTCGATGTCGAGGGGATGTCGAGCGCACGGCACTGCCATCTGCTCAACGGCCTTGTCGCCGCGATGGACCCGGGCGAGCACTATCTCGAGATCGGCACCTGGAGAGGCCGCACGCTCATTTCGGCCGCCTACAAAAACCATGGGCGGCTCTGCATCGGGTGCGACGAATTTCTGCTTCACGGCCGCTTTACCGGCTGGGGTTTTCTGGCGCGTCGCGCACTGCTTGCGAATATCGAGCGCTTTCGGGGCGATTCGGCCGAGATCAGGATGTGCGTGATGAGCTCACGCGCCCTCTTCATCCGGCGCCTGGTGCCCGGGCCCATCGGCGTGTACTTCTACGACGGCGATCACACTCGCCTCGGCACGATGCACGGCGTCCTTGCGGCGGCGCCGCTTCTGAGCCGGCGTTCGGTGCTGCTGATGGATGATTGGAACGATGCCGTGATCCGTCAGGCCACGTACGACGCGCTCGCAGAGGCGCGGCTGCGCGTGCTCTGGTCGCGAGAGCTGTCGGGCGTCAATCAAACCGAGGTCGGCTTTTCGAACGGCGTTGGCGCATTCTGGCTCGAGCGCCCCATTCTGCTACACTCGTACGATGCGAGTCCTCCTCACCTCGGTGTTTGGTCCCTTCGCACAAGATGATGCCTACGGAAGCCGCGCGGTCAATCCGCTCGAGCTCTATCACAACCAGGTGACGCGAGCGCAAGGGCCGTTCTCGCTCAGGATGCACCATCGCTCCTGGGGCATCATGCTCATCCAGGCGAACATCGACGCGCCGTCCACGCTGCTCGACTTTCCGACCCGCGAGCGCTTCATCGAGGAACTCACGTCCCACCAGTACGACGTGGTCGGCATCTCGGGCATCATCGTCAACATCGGCAAGGTGCGCGAGATGTGCCGTCTGGTCCGGCAGCACTCTCCGAAGTCGACGATTGTCGTCGGCGGCCATGTGGCGGCGATCCCCGGCCTCGAGCTGATGCTCGAGGCGGACCATATCGTCAAGGGCGAAGGGATCCGGTGGTTTCGCGCGTTTCTCGGCGAGCCGGTCGACGCGCCGATCAACCATCCGGCCGTCCGGTCCTCGTTCGGCTCCCGACTGATGGGCCTGAGGATGTCCCAGGGCGGCGGCGATCCCG
Organism: Acidobacteriota bacterium; assembly: GCA_017883165.1. Classification (GTDB taxonomy): domain Bacteria; phylum Acidobacteriota; class Vicinamibacteria; order Vicinamibacterales; family CAVVIG01; genus JADGOC01. The sequence goes on along the minus strand of JADGOC010000119.1, from coordinate 3,018 downwards.
CCGCCACGATCATCCCGTCGGTCGGCTGTCCGATGGGCTGCAACTTCTGCACGACCTCGTCGTTCTTCGGCGGGAAGGGCCGGTTCGTGAATTTCTTCGAGACCGGGCAGGAACTCTTCGACATCATGTGCGACACGGAACGCAAGCTCCACGTCAGCACGTTCTTCGTGATGGACGAGAACTTCCTGCTGTACAAGACGCGCGTGCTCGAACTGCTCGAGCTGATGAAGCGTCACGGCAAAGTATGGTCGATGTTCGTCTTCTCTTCCGCTAACGCCATCAAGAAATACGAGATGCGCCAGCTCGTGGAGCTCGGCGTGTCGTGGGTGTGGATGGGGTTCGAGTCCGCCGAGGCCGGCTACGCCAAGCTCGAGAGCGCCGATACGGTCGCCCTCACGCGCGAGCTGCAGTCGCACGGCATCCGCGTGCAGGGGTCGAGCATCATCGGCATGGAGCACCATACGCCCGGCAACATGCGCCAGGAGATCGCGCATGCCGTGGCGCACGACGCCGACTGCCATCAGTTCATGCTGTATACGCCGCTCCCCGGCACGCCGCTGCACGCCGAGATGGAAGGACAGGGGCGCATGCTCGAGGGAGTGGACCTGGCCGACATCCACGGCCAGCACAAGTTCAACTTCAAGCACGAGCACATTGAGCGCGACGACTCGAAAGTGTGGCTGGACGAAGCGTTCCAGCACGATTTCGACGTCAACGGGCCCAGCCTGTTTCGGATGATGCGCACGACGTTCGAGGGTTGGAAACGGTACGGCGCGGACGACGACGCGCGGGTCCGCGCGCGCTTTGCCGGCGAGGCGGCAAAGCTGAAGCAGGGCTACGGCGCCGCGCTGTGGGCGATGGAGAAGTACCTGGAGGCGTCGAACAAGCGCGTCAGCGAGCACATCGGCGACTTGCGGCGACAGATCGAGCGAGAACTCGGAGGCCTGTCCCGCATCATCGACCGCGTGGCCGGTGCCGTGCTGTTGTGGTCGGCGCGGCGGGACGCGGCGGCGTACCCGGCCGGGCGGCCTCTGGAACCGGAAACCTTCGTGGACCGCAGGCACTGGTAAGCCACGTCCTCTACCAGTCGGCGTACTTCGTGCCGTTGAGGGCGGTGCCGTCGGAGCCGCTGTGCATGGTGTAGATGCCCGGCGCGGCGGTGGGGTTGTTCGGGTCGGGCTCTGACGGCTCCGTCTGCCACGTGTCGGCGCTGTCGGTGAAGGGATCCTTGGGAACGCGCCTCATGTAGCCCTCGCTCACGAGCGAGTCGAGCGCCGCCGGGTACTCGCCTTTGTCCGCGTAGTACTGATCGATCGCATCCCGCATCCGGAACAGATCTTCCTGCAGCACGGCCTCGCGCGTGTGGATCACCGTCGTCTTGTGCTGCGACATCGCCATCGTCGCCAGAATGATGATGACCGACACCACGACCAGCAGCTCGATCATCGTAAAGCCAGAATCGACGCGCCGGTCTTCGCTCAGCACTTGCTTCCTACCAGTCCTTGTACTTCGTGCCGTCGAGCGCCGTGCCCTCGAACGTCGTGAAGACGTCGAAGACGTTCTGTCCTCCCCAGTGCGTCGAATCGGGCTTGTCCTGCGTGGACCGCATCCCCCACTCGGTGGAGCGCGTCATCGGGTCGATGGGAATCCTGCGCAAGAACTTCAGCTTGCGGCCGGTGGCGTCGTTGTTCGCCGTCACGCCTTCGACGAGCGTCTCGAGGTCCGGCGGATAGCCGTCCGCGCCGGTCTTGAGGTCGGTCGGCGCGATCTGCTGTGTGTCCGCCGCGTCCTTGAACCTGTCGATGGCCAGGCGCATCTCGCGCACCGCCCGGTGCAGCTCCGTCTCGCGCACGCGCTGCGCGGTGACCTTCGCCAGCGGCATCACCGCCGAGGCAAGGATCAGGATCATCGTCGTCACGACAAGCAACTCGATGAAGCTGAAGCCAGCCTCCGTGACCTCCGTGGTAGAGCCTTTTGTCAGCCTCATGATCGCTATTGCACCGTGATCGTCGCCGGCCGGAACTGCAGCCCCATCGTCGTGCCGCCGGGGCCGGTCCCGGCGCCGCTCAGCGTGAGCGTGACGTTGCCTGGCGCGATCGCGTCGAAGAGAATCGCGGCGAGCACGCCCGTTCCGTTCGCACCGGTCGCGTCCGCGCCTCTCGAGATCGTGATGTCGATGCGCCCGCCGTTGACCTGCTGGTTGAACACGACCGCGGCGCCGCCCGTGCGCATGAAGCTGCCCTCCTGCACCATGCGGACGCGGAGGATCGCGGGGTTGAACGTGAGCGTGAGCGTGACGGTCGACAGCCGCGTCGCGCCGACGACCGAGATCGGCACGGTGTACGGTCCCCCGCCGACACGGAACGCCGTGGACGGCGGCGAGAGAATCACCTGCGCCGAGCCGACGCCTGCTGACGTGATCGGCGCCTCAGGGGCCGGCGACGGCGACGGTGTGGGTGTCGGCGACGGCGTGGGCGTCGGCGGCTCCGGCAGCAGCGTCGTAACGTTCGGCGGCGACGGCGGCGCTGGCGATGGTGTCGGTGTTGGGGTCGGCGGCGGGACGACGACCATGCCGGGCACCGGCGACGTGCCTGCGGGCGGCGCCACGACCACGCCGCTCGGCGTGGTGATTTGTCCGTAGGCCGGCGCGGCGGCCGGCGGCGTCTCAGGCACCGGCTGAATCAGCGGCGGAGGTCCGCCGACGCCGAGCGTCGAGCCGGCGACGCCCTGCGATCCGATGTAGATCGGCCGCAGGTCGGCCTCGGTGATGCCGCTCGTGCGGATGATGTGCGGCGTCAACAGCATCACGATGTCGTCCTGCTGCGTTTGCTTGGTGTTGCCCGAGAACAGTTGCCTGAAGAGCGGCAGGTGAATCGCGCCGGGAAAGCCCTGCACGTTATCCGTGTCGTCCTGCCGCAGGAGGCCCGCCAGCAGGTTCGATTCGCCGTCGCGCAGCCGCAGGCGCGTCGTCACCGTCCGCTGCTGGAACGACGGGTACGACGAGCCGCCGATGTTCAC
>JADGOC010000022.1 GCA_017883165.1 Acidobacteriota bacterium | reverse complement strand
ACCAACGACTACGGCCGCACCTGGCAGCCGATCTTCGACGATCAGCCGACCGGCTCGATTGGCGCCGTCGCCGTCGCACCCTCCGATCCGAACATCGTCTACGTCGGCAGCGGCGAAGGCATCGCGCGCCCCGATCTGTCGACCGGCGATGGCATCTACAAGTCGATCGACGCCGGCAAGACGTGGACACATCTCGGCCTGCGCGACGGCCAGCAGATTCCCTACATCCTCGTGGACCCGCGCGACGCGAATCGGCTGTTTGTCGCCGTCCTGGGACATCCGTACGGACCGAACGAAGAGCGCGGCGTGTTTCGCTCGACCGACGGCGGCCGCACATTTCAGAAGATCCTCTACAAGGACGAAAACACCGGCGCCTCGGATCTCGAATTCGATCCGAAAGACCCCGACATCCTGTACGCGTGCCTGTGGGAAACGCGTCAGGGCCCATGGGAAAACGGCGCGTGGAACGGCACCAACGGCGGCATCTTCAAGTCGACCGACGGTGGCAATACGTGGAAGCCGCTGACGAAAGGGCTGCCTGAGGGCGTGACGCAAGCCGACATCGCGGCCGCGCCGAGCGATCCGCGCCGTTTGTACGCGACGGTCGCCACCGGGCAGGCCGTCGGCATCTTTCGATCCGACGACGCGGGCGAGACCTGGACGCGGGCCACGACCGACAACCGCCCCGCCGGACGCATCGGCGGCGGCGATCTCCCCGTGCCGGTCGTCAATCCGAAGAACGCCGACATGCTGATCGTCGCGAGCGTGGTGACCTGGAAGTCGATCGACGGCGGCAAGTCGTGGACCGGCATTCGCGGCGCGCCCGGCGGCGACGATTATCAGCGCGCGTGGATCAATCCCGTCAACCCGGACATCATCGCGATAGCGAGCGACCAGGGAACTATCATTACTGTGAACGGCGGCGAGACGTGGAGCTCGTGGTTCAATCAGCCGACCGCGCAGATGTATCACGTCGCGGCGGACAACGCGTTCCCCTATCACGTCTGCGGCGGCCAGCAAGAGAGTGGCTCGGCGTGCGTCTCCAGCCGCGGCAACGACGGCGAGATCACGTTCCGCGACTGGCACCCCGTCGGCGTCGACGAATACGGCTACGCCGCGCCCGACCCGCTCAATCCGGAGATCATCTACGGCGGCCGCGCGCCGACGCGCACCGACCGGCGGACCAACCAGGTGCAGAACGTCGCGCCGACCGCCGGAGGACGCGGCGCCATCCGCACGCTGCGGACCGCCCCGGTACTCTTCTCGCCGATCGATCCGCACGTCCTCTACTACGCCGGCAACACGCTGTGGAAGACGTCCACCGGCGGCCAGGCGTGGACGCAGATCAGCCCCGACCTCTCGCGTCCGACGTGGGAGGTGCCGCCCACCGTCGGCAAGTATAAGAATGACCCGACGGCGCAGCCGAGCCAGCGCGGCGTGATCTACACCGTCGCGCCGTCACCGCTCGACATCAACCGCATCTGGGCCGGCACCGACGACGGGCTGATCCACGTGACAATCGACGGCGGCAGCCACTGGACCAACGTGACGCCGCCGGACCTGAAGCCGTTCGCGAAAGTGTCGCTGATGGACGCCGGGCACTTCGACGCGCTGACCGCGTACGCCGCGATCAACACGCTGCGGCTCGACGACATGTCGCCGCACATCTACCGCACACGCGACGGCGGCAAGACGTGGACGCACATCACCAGCGGCATCCCCGACGGCGCGCCCGTCAACGTCGTCCGCGAAGACCCCAAACGCAAGGGCCTCCTCTACGCCGGCACCGAACGCCAGGTCTACGTCTCGTTCGACGATGGCGACAACTGGCAGTCGCTGCGGCTGAACATGCCGGCCACCTCGGTCCGGGATCTCATCGTCAAGAACGACGATCTCATTGCCGGCACGCACGGCCGAGGCATCTGGATCCTGGATGACATCACGCCGCTGCGTCAGCTCGACGCCGCCGCGGCGGCTTCTGATGCGGTGCTCTTCAAGCCCGAGGTCGCGTATCGCGTGCGATGGAACACCAACACGGACACGCCGATTCCGCCCGACGAGGCGACGGGAGAGAATCCGCCGGACGGCGCGATCATCAATTACGCGCTGAAGGGTGCGGCGGCGACGCCGGTGACGCTCGAGATTCTCGACGCCTCCGGCAGACTCGTCCGGCGCTACGCGAGCACCGATCCGATCGAGACGCCCGATCCGGCGACGGCGCCGGTTCCGTTGTATTGGTATCGCCCGCCGCAATCGTTGTCGGCCGCGGCGGGGATGCATCGCTTCCTGTGGGATGTGCACTACCAGCCGATTCCTGGCGCGGCCGGCGGGCGCGGCGGGCTGCCGATCGCGGCGGTCGCGCACAACACCGTCCCAGCGCCATCGACGCCGTGGGCCGCGCCGGGCGCATACACCGTGAAACTCACCGTCAACGGCAAGAGCTACACGCAGCCGCTCACGCTCAAAACGGATCCGCGCGTGCGGACGCCGGCGCTCGGCCTCGCGCAGCAGTTCACGCTGTCGAAGGCGCTCTACGACGCCACGGCGAGCGCGCAGGCCGCGGTCGACAAGATTCGCGCGCTGCGGGCGCTGGTGAAAGCGGCCCAGGATCGCGCCGCGCAGGGTCCGGCCGCGCAGGCGCTCGCCGATTTCGACAAGAAGGCCGCGGCGATCGAAGGGTCCTGCGGGGTGGGCGGAGGGCGTGGCGGCCGCGGCGCTGGTGGCGGCCGCGGCGGCCCCGCTCAAGGGGCGCCGGACACCCTCTCGTGCGTGGGCGGCACGCTGGCGCCGCTGATGGCGACGCTGCAGGCCGCCGACGCGACGCCGACCGCGCCACTGGCAGCCGCAGTCGGCGAGCGGCGTCAGGCGGCGGCGAAGCTGATGGCGCGCTGGATTGCGCTCGAAGGATCGGATCTGGCGGCGCTCAACGCGACGCTGAAGGCGGCGAACGTGCCGCCGATCAGCATCAGCGCGACGCGATGAACACCGAAGCTACCGCCGTTCCGGTACGTTGAGCTCCTTGAGCTTCGCCACGACGTCTTCGCCCGACGTTGCCGGATGCACTTGCTTATCGATGAAGATGATCTTGCCGTCTGGACCGATGTAGAACGTCCATCGTTTGGCGTACTGCCGGTCGGGCGGCGCGTCGGCGGCGATGACGCCGTACGCGATCGCGACCTTCTTGTCCGGGTTGGACAGCATCGTGAAGTCGGCGTGCTCTTTTTCCGCGAAGGCCTTGTTGTCCTCGGGCGTGTCCCCGCTGATCATGAAATACGCGACGTTGTACTTACGAATCAGTTCCCCGCTCGCACGGAGCGAGTTGCATTCGGCCGTTCAACCACCGGTAAACGCCTTCGGGAACCACGCCAGAACGACCGTTTGGCCCTTGAGCTGTGACAACGTGTGGGGCTTGCCGTCGGTGCCGGGCAGCGTGAAGTCCGGCGCCGGGTCGCCGGCTTTGAGCTCCTCGGCCGTGGCGGCGGTTCCGGTTCTCGCAAACGGGGCCGCGGGCGTCATGAGCAGCCCGGACACAACCAGTCCCCCGGAAAGAAAGCGAAAGATACGCGTCATCGAACCTCCTTGAGATCGAGGGCAGAATAGCACAGGCACACGCCTTGGTTGACCCCTACTGCCGGAAGGGCTAGACTCATGAACCGTTTCTTTCTTGCCATGCCGCGCCGCTCGTCCTTAGCGGACGCGATTCGCCGGACGCCCAGCAGCCAGGAACCTTAGGTATCGTACACGATGAGAATACATCTGATTAATCCGAGCGACGTGTCATTCGGCATCGGCGTCATCACGCCGCGCTGGCTGTTCGTCCTGGCGGAAGCGACGCCTCGGGCGTTCGGCGACCCGGTCATCGTCGATGAAACGCTCGAAGTGCTCGACCCCAACACCATTGCCGCCGGCGATATCGTCGGCATCGGCATTCACACCGGCAACGCGCTGCGTGGCTACAAAATCGGCAGGATCGCGCGCGAGCGGGGCGCCCGCGTCGTCTTCGGCGGCATTCACGCAACGCTGTTTCCTGAAGAGGCGCAGCGGCTCGGCTGTGCCGACGCGGTCGTCAAGGGCGACGGCGACATCGCGTGGGGCCAGGCGATTCGGGACTGCGTCGCCGGCACGCTCGTGCCGGTCTACGACGGCGGACGCGTCGAGCCCGAGGATCTGCTGCCGGCGCGGTGGGATCTGATGCCGCAGGATCGCTACATGTGGGCGTCGGTGCAGACCGTGCGCGGCTGCCCGAAGCACTGCTCGTTCTGCTCGGTGTGGAAGACCGACGGCCAGCGTCCGCGCCAGCGCCCGAGCGACGGCGTCATTCGGGAGGTCACCGAACTGCGGCGCCGCGGCTTCCGCTTCATCGCGCTCGCCGACGACAACTTCTACCCCGTCACGCTCACCGATTTGCAAATGGCCTCGCGGCGCGCCGACAAGGCGCAGTACGAGACGCTGAAGGCCATCCGCGACGAGCGCTTCGAGCTGATGCGCCGGCTCGCCGCGATGCCGGACGACATGATCTTCTTCACGCAGATCACGATGGAAGCGGCCGAGGATCCCGAGTTCCTCGACGCCATGCGCAGCGCGCGCATCAAGGGCGCGCTCGTCGGCGTCGAGTCGGTGACGGCCGAGGGGCTCAAGGACGTGCATAAAGGCTTCAACGAGGCGGGCGAGCACCTCGTCGATCGCCTGCGCTCATTCAAGCATCACGGCGTGCACGTGCTCGGCTCGTTCATCTTCGGGCTGCCGAGCGACGGGCCGTCCACCTTCGGCGCGACCGTCGACGTGGCGCAGCGGGCGGGCGTGACGTTCGCGCAGTTCGTGATGCTGACGCCGTTTCCCGGCACGAACGATTTCGCCGCCTGGGAAAAGAAGATGGAGAACGATCCGACGCGGATCGAGGGTACGCCGCTCACGCGCCACTGGCTGATTCCTGACGGGATGCGGCCCAAGGTGTACACCCCGCATCCGGTGATGTCGGCCGACGACATCCGGGCCGGCACGCAAGGCGCCTGGGATCGCTTTTACAGCTTCAAGAATATTTGGGAGCGCGCGCACTGCGTCGAGTCGCTGAAATCGCGGCTGGCCTTCGTGCTCGTGTCGAAGCTGTACCGCCAGATGTACGCCAATACCGGCATCGCGACCGATAGCGCGCGCGTCGGTCGCGCGGCGCAGTGGGCGCGGTGGATCGCCAAGCCGACCCGCCGGTTCTTCTCTGGCCGGCCCATGCCCGACCTCAGCGTTCCGGCCTAGACCAATCCCGTCAGCTCGGCAGAGATGATCCGCTCGCAGAGCGGACAGACGAGGATGCGGCCGCTGCGCGGGAGCGTCGAGGTGAACGCGACCTGCGCGCGGCTCAGCCGCAGCGCGCGAAGCTCGCGGATCGGCTCGCGGCAGTGCGGGCAGCGGACCGGCAGCTCAATCTTGTAGACCGCCACCTTCTGCCAGTCCGAAGGGATCTCGGCCGCCGTGTCGAGCGCGATCTCGTAGGCTTCGTCGCCTGGTTCGTTTGGAGATGCCATCGGGAGGTTCCCGCCTTCGAGCAGTCTATCGGCCGGAACCGCCCCCTTCGACATGATGCGCCGGGTCAGCCGGTGCGCCTGTCGAACCTGTTCAGCGCCACGGCACCGAAGCCCACCGTCCACGCGAGATACTCCGCCAGAAATCCGATCAACAGCACGGGGAGCGTCAGCGGCAGCAGGATCGGCCCGCCGATGCCGAGGATGCGGCCGACGATGAGCGGCGACATGACGACGAGGATGCCGACAACAGCCGTCACATAGGGATTCGCGACGGAGCCGGTCCGCGCGGTGACCAGACCGCCGATCCGGTACGCGACCGCCGTAAAACCGACGAAGAAGAAGACCACGAGCGCGAGCACGGCGAACGGCACCAGGACGAGCAGCGGAATGCCGATGATCGTAATCACCAGCACGAGGATGGTGACGACGAGCAGCGGAATGAAGAGCAACTGCGCGAGCAGGCCGACGACCCCCGCTTTGATCGGCTCGGCGGCCGCGCGAGCGGCCACGCGTTCCACGTACCCCCGGTCGATCAGCACCACGAGGAAACCGAACAGACAGAGGGCGGCCAGATAGCAGAGCGTCGACACGAAGGCGAACAGCCCGCCCCACACCGACCCGAACAGGAACGTCCTGTTGAACGGCAGTCGGCCGAAACGCCAGCCGCGCAGGTTCGCACCGGGGCCGACGTCGTTGACGCGGCCGCCGACATGCGCGCCGGGATCGCGGCTGAGCGTTCCGCCGATGACGGTGACGTCCTTGCGGACCTCGGCATGCGGCCCGAGATACGCCGCCCCACCGATGACGACGAGGTCGCCGTCCACTTCTCCCATCACCCGCGCCGTTCCGCCGATGACGACGACGTCGCTGACCGTCTCGTCGGCGTCCACCGTAACGCTGCCGCCGATGCGGACACGCGCGTCGGAATGTCGCGTGCGGGGCGGCGCCGGCGCGGGTGGCGCCTCTGGCGTCTCTGGTGCCTCGGGGGCCCCCGGAGACGACGTCGGCGGCGCGGTGTGCGTCGTGTCGGAAGGGCCAAACATCGCGCGCCGCGCATCGGCATCGAGATAGGACAGACGAAGGACGAGCTCGGCGTCGGCGCCCAGCTTGTCGCGCACGTCGGCGCCGGTGGCCGGCGCGCCGTCAATGGCGATGGTCCCACCGGTCAGCTCGATCGACCGCACGCCGTGCGTGGCCGACTTGGGCCGGAGTGCGAGGCCGTCCCGCAGCGGCAGGACGTCGAAGCGCCGTTCGATCTGACGCTTCAGCCCGTCGGCCGCCGAGGATCCGGCTTGCGCCACCGCCGGCACGTCACCGGCGATGGCCGCGGCCGCCGCGACCACGAGCGCGATTCCGAACCGTTTCCGCATCATCATCACGAGGACTCCTCTTCGGAACCTAGGACCCGCTGCAACCCGTAGGCGGCCGCCGCGCCGACGATCACGAGCGCGGCCAGCGCAACCGTCGCCTGGGGACTGACCATCAACACCGCCGCGGTGCGCATCATGCGGCGGAGGACGCTCCACATGCTCACCCCCGCGCTGAGCGACATGGCGAACCAGACACAGCCGTCGATCGCCGCCTCGACCGCGCGCACGAACCCGCGCACCGCGAACGGCAGCAACAGACTCACCACCGCCACACACGAGGCGCTCGCCAGAAGGCCGACTATCGCCCACCCCGCGAACCGGGCGAACCCCGGCCTCTCACGGTCCTGCGCCGGGCGCCAGTCCATCTACATAGTCTTACGTCATCAGCCGGGTTGATGTTGCAGAAATATCCTTGGTGGGATGGCGCTCGCGCCGGTCATGGGCGGCTGCATCGTCGGCGCCGGTCTGCTGATGATTCTGTGCGTGTGGCTCGGCCCGGAAACGCGCGGCCGCGACATCAGCGCTTCAGGTCAGCCGTCCCGGTGATTCACTTCAGCGACACGCCGGCGCCCATGACGAGCAGCCGGGTGCGCGGGCTGCCGAGGCTCGGGCCGAAGGGCGTGCCCGGATTGATGGCGTAGAACCTGACGTCGAAGCTGAAGCCGACGTGCCTCTTCTTGAACCAGCGCGCCCCGCCGCCGTAGTTGATCGTCTTGAGCGACTCTTGGTCGGCCGGCCCCGCCACCGCGCCGTCCGGCACGAGCGACCAGGTCGAATTGCCGATGCCGCCGCTCAGATAGCTCCAGCCATCGCCGTTGCCGAAGTTGATCGAGACCTGCGGCGCGAACGACGTGTACCGTTCGCTCACCGCATGGCCGACCGCCACCTGCCCGGGGCCGGGCGCGAGCGGCGAAAAGTGCGAGGTGCCGATCATGAGGTTGCCGCCCAGGCCGAAGGTGATGTTCCGCAGCTTGAACACATAGAGCTGCGCGGCGATGTCGATGCCGCGCCCGAGGCCCGGCAGATCCGTCACGTCGATTCCCGTGCGGCTGCCTGACAGCTGTGGGGAGTCGTTGGGAAAGTTCGGAAACGTGAGATGGACATCGGCGACGAGCGGGCCGATCCGCGGCGGCGCCTGCTGTGCCTCGGCGCGCGAACACACCGCGACCAACAGCAGCACGAGCGCCGATCGAACGCGTGTCATCTGGGCCGTGATTGTACCAGTAAGATCAGCGCAGCCGCTGCTGCAGATCGTCGGCGACCACCACGCGCGAGACGTCGCGCGCCTTCCGGGCGGCCGTCGCCGTCCGGTCGCAGGCGCCGACCGCGGTGAACGCGCCGCGCGCGAGGTCGTAGCACGCGCGCGCGTGATCGGCGGTGTGGCTGATCCAGAGATGCTCGTCATCGAGCCAGTCGCCGTACGGACGCACGACCGGCGGATCGCCGGGCTGTCCGAGCAGATTCCGGCCGGCGTAGGGCAGCGGCGCGGGATCGATGCCCAGCAGCGCCAGCAGCGTCGGCGCGAAGTCGGTCTGGCCGGCGGCCAGCGGGCGATTGCCGTGCAAGGCACCGGCGGCGCCGCCCGGCACGCGCACGAAGAACGGCACGCGATCTCTCAGCATCCACGACGCTTCATCGTCTGCGGGACCGCGCGGAAAGCCGGCGTCGTGATCGCCGAACACGGCCAGCACCGTGTCGTCGAGAAGGCCCGTGCGCGCGAGCGCGGCCCTGAAATCCTCGAGCGCCTGATCGAAGAACCGCATGGTGTGCAGGTAGTTGCCGAACGAGGTCCGATCGAGCGCACCGAGCTTCAACACCTTATGGCCCTCGGGAAAACCGTCGTACGGATGATGCAGCGACAGGGTGATGAGCCACGCGCAGAAGGGCCGCGGCAGTTGCTGCAGCCGCGGGATCATCTGCTGGAGGAAGTCGCGATCGTTCAGCCCCCAGCCGATCTGCTCGGTCATCTGAAAGTCGCTTTCGAACAGGCTCTGCGTGAAACCGTATGACGGGTGCATCACGCGCCGGTTCCAGAAGCCCGGTTCGAACGGCACCGCCGACAGCGTCGTGTAGCCGTGCTCACCGAGGACGCGCGGCAGGCCGACGTAATGATTGCCGGGATAGCGAAATGCGACGGCGCCGTGGTCGAGCGGCAACAGGGAGACGAGCGACGTGAACTCCGCATCCGAGGTGCGGCCTTCATTGGTCTGATCGGTTACGTTCGTGAAGCGCACGCTGTCGCCGCTCCACGTTCGCAGGTGCGGCATCACGTCTTGGCTACCAGGGCTGCCAGAACCGCCGGGGCCGCCGACCCGATAGTCGACGGCGAAATCCTGCAGCGATTCGACCTGCACGACGATGAGGTTCTTTCCGCGCGCGGCGCCGAACGCCGGCCCTACTCCGGCGCGCAGCGGTGCGCGCGCGGCGAACCACGCGCGCACCTCGGCCACCTGCGCGTCGGTGACCTGCGGACGCAGGAGCGTCGCGTGCGCGTAGGTCCACGCGTCGTAGGCGTGAAAGCCAAACGGACCCAACTGCTCGACGACGGCGCGGTTGCGGAATATCTGATCGAGTTGGCTGGACGCCAGCACGCGCGGCGCCGACAACACCACGCCAATAATGGCCAGCAGCGCGGCGATGCCCGCCGCGACGACGCGCGGCGCGCGGCGAGGCAGCCACTCGACCGGCGACAATCGCCGCAGCCCGACGACGAGCCACAACGCGAACGGCAGGTCGATGACGAGCCACAGCAGGTCCCACGTCAGGAGGCTCCGGATCGATCCGATCACATGTCCCGTCTGATGCGCGGCGAGCAGCGCCGGCGTCGACATCACGTCGCCGAAGAACCGGTAGTACACGACGTCGGCCAGGATGACGAGCGTGCCGAACACGCCGCAGGCCCAGAGCACCCAGCCGCGCGCGCGGCGCGGCACGACGAGCATCAGGATGAGCGGCGGCGCGAAGGCGGCGACCGCCGTCAGCCAGTACGCCACGCGGGTCGGCTCGAGGAGCGCCGCCGGCACGAGAAGCACTTGCTTGGAGAAGAGAGCCGCCGCGCACCAGGCGACGTCGGACGCGGCGATGAGCGCCACCATCGCCGGCGCGGGCCGCGTCCTGGCCCGCGTGAGCCGGCCGAGCGCCCCGAGGGCCATGATGCCGGCGATCGCGATCACGAGCGGCAACGGTGCACACCATTCCGCGAGCACCGGGGGCACGACGACGAGGCGGCGCGGCTGGCGGGGGGAGACTTGCGTGAACCAGGTCACGCCCTCCTCCACCATGTCCCACTGCAGCCAGTAGATGCCGGGCGTCGACGGCGCGAGCAGCCGCGCCTCGATCGCGACGCGGCCCGCCGGCGGGACCGGTCCGGTCAGGAATGTTCGAATGCCCTCGTCATACGGCACGTCCCAGCGCGACCGCGCGGCGAGCTCACGCGGAACCAGCCAGAGCCAGTGATACGAGACGTGGATGCGCGCCGGATCCCAGGCGCGATCTCCGGTGTTGGTGATCGTCAGCGGAACGAGAATCTCTTCGGAACGCTCGAGGACACGCGGCGCGCGCCCCTCGAGCGCGAACGCGCGCGGGTATGGAGGCGCGGGCACGCGGCGGCAGCCGGCAGCGAAAGAGGCGCTCGCGAGGAGAACCGCGGCGAGCGCGAGAAATCTGGAAACTGAGAAACGAGGTGTAGTAGTAATCGCAAGGACGAGATTACCACTTTCACCGCGTAGACCTGCGTTAGGATTACCGCCATGGATTCGAAGCTCCTTCACGACATGTTCTTCCTCGGATTGCCGGTCGCCGAGAAGATCGCGCGACCCCTGGTTGTGTACGCGTTTCTGATTGTCGGGCTCCGGCTGGCCGGCAAACGGGAGCTGGCACAGCTCAACCCCTTCGATCTCGTCGTCCTGCTCACGCTCTCGAACGCGGTGCAGAACGCGATCATCGGCGACGACAACAGTGTGACCGGCGGTGTCATCGGCGCGGCGACGCTGCTCATCGTCAACCACTTCGTCGTCCGCTACCTGTACGGCCACGACCGGCTGGAGCGGCTCGTCGAAGGCGATCCGGACGTGCTCATCGACGACGGCGTCGTCCAGCTCGATCGGCTGAAGAAGGAGCTGATCACGATGGCCGAGCTCCAGTCGTCGGCGCACAAGCAGGGATTCGCGACGCTCGACGAAGTGGACCGCGCGATTCTCGAGCCGGGCGGCACGATCTGCTTCTTCGCGAAGCGGCCGACGCCGGAAGCCTCGCGGCATGGCGAGCTGCTGGCGCGGCTCGACCAGATCACAGCGCAGCTGGCAGCGCTGCGATCATGAGACACCGCCTCACGCAGAACTCGCGGAACACGCAGAGATTCTTAGTCTTCCTGATCGTTGCGGTTTCCGCGGTTTCTGCGTCGATCGTCGTGGCTCAGTCGCGTCCACGCGCGCGCGATCTCGGAATCGCGCCAGGCGTCTACGCCCCGGGCCCGCTCAACGCGATCACCGACGTCGGCGGCGTGCGCGTCGGCCACACCACGCTCATCGACGGCGACACGGTGCGGACTGGCGTCACGGCGATCCTTCCGCACGAGGGCAACGTCTTTCAGGACAAGGTCGCCGGCGCCGTCTTTGTCGGCAACGCGTTCGGCAAGCTGGCCGGATCGACGCAGGTGAACGAGCTCGGCACCATCGAGACGCCGATCGTCCTCACCAACACGTTGAGCGTCGGCGTCGCGATGGACGCGGTCGTTCGCTACACGCTCGCGCAGCCGGGTAACGAGCAGGTGCGATCGGTGAATGCGGTCGTCGGCGAAACCAACGACGGCGGATTGAACGACATTCGCGGCCTCCACGTCACGGCGGCGCACGTTTTGGACGCGATCCGGGGCGCTGCCGGCGGACCGGTGGCGGAAGGGACCGTCGGCGCCGGCACGGGAACGATCTGCTATGGATGGAAAGGCGGGATCGGCACCGCCTCGCGGCGCGTCGCCGCCGAACGGGACGGCTACACGGTCGGCGTGCTCGCGCAGACCAACTTCGGCGGCAACCTGACGGTCGCGGGCGTGCCGATCTGGCGATCGCTCCAGCCGCCGCGCGCGGCGCGTGCCGACGCGCGTGGAGATCAAGATGGCTCCTGCATGCTCGTCGTCGCGACCGACGCGCCGCTCGATGCGCGCGACCTGCGGCGGCTCGCGGCGCGCGCCGTATTCGGCCTCGCGCGCACGGGATCGTCGTACAGCAACGGCAGCGGCGATTTCGCGGTCGCTTTCTCGACCTCGGCGGAGATGCGCAGCCGCTCCGGTGAAACCGCGCTCCGCGCGCACCGGACGCTCCCGACCGACGCCACATCGCCGCTCTTCGAGGCGGCGCTCGAGGCGACCGAAGAGGCCGTCTACAATTCACTCCTCCAGGCGGCGACGGTGCGGTCGGCGATGGGGACGGCGGAAGCGATCCCGATCGACCGTCTCCGGGACCTCTTAAAGAGGTGACTGGTGGCTGGTAACCGGTGACTGGCGGTTTGTGACCATCTACCTCGCGTGCACGGTTCGCGGCGATCGCGGCGGAGTGGAAGCCGGGCGGGCCATCTGCGCGCGGCTCCAACACCACGGCCACCACGTGCTGACGACGCATCTGCTCGCCGACCACGTCAACGACACGGAGTCGACGCTGACCGAGCAAGAGGTGTACACGCGCGATCTGCAATGGCTGTCGAGCTGCGATGTGATCGTCGCGGAAGCCTCGGGATCGAGCTACGGCGTCGGCTTCGAGGTGGGCTACGTGCTCGGCCGCGCCAGCGAGACCCGCCAGCGCGCCGTCTTGCTCTACGACACCGCGCGGCGCGGGGCGATCTCGCGCCTCATCACCGGCAACAGCGACACGGCGTGCACGACCTTCGGGTACGCGTCGATCGAGGAGCTGACGGCGTTCATCGATGCGCACTTCTCTTCCTCATCGGGGGGCCCCGCTCCCGCTCGCTGACGCCTTTCACTCCGGAGATCGACGATCGCCGATTTGCCGATCTACAATATGGCCGTCCGCAAATTGTCGATGCCCATCACCCTTCCGCGCCGCCACATTCCGCTCGCCGCCGTCCGCGACGCCGCCACCGCCGTCTACGGCGCCGCCATCCGCACGCCGCTCGTCCGCGTCGAGCTGCCCGACATCGATCTCTATCTCAAGCTCGAAGTACTGCAACCGATCGGCTCGTTCAAGATCCGCGGCGCGTACAACGTCATCCGCCAGCTGCCACCCGCGCAACTCGCCGACGGTGTCTGGACGGTCAGCGCGGGCAACGCCGCCCAAGGCGTCGCGTTCGCCGCGCGCAAAGTCGGCGCGCGCTGCTCGGTGATGGTCATGGACACGGCGCCCGACACCAAGATCCGCGCCATCGAGCGGCTCGGCGCGTCGATCGTCCGCGCGAGCTACGACGAGTGCTGGCGCACGGTGATCGATCATCGCTCGGAGCGCATGACCGGCTATTTCGTCCACCCGTTCGACGACGACCGGTTCATTGCGGGGAATGGCACGGTGGGGCTCGAGATTCTCGAGGATCTGCCCGACGTGAGCGCCATCGTCGCGCCGCTCGGCGGCGGAGGGCTGCTCGCCGGCATCTCGGCGGCCGTGAGCGAGCTGAAGCCCGACATCAGACTCTACGCGGCGGAGCCCGAGACCGCGGCCCCGCTCAGCGCGTCGCTCGCCGCGGGCCGGCCGATGTTCTTCGACAACTGGACGCCGTCGTTTGTCGACGGCGCGGGCGGAAAATCAGTACTCGAGACGATGTGGCCGCTGCTCGAGCCGCTCGCCGGATCGATCGTCGTGACGCTCGACGAGGTGGTGCGCGCGATGACGCTCGTCGCCGAGCGCACGCACGTCATCGCCGAAGGCGCCGCCGGCTGCGCGATCGCCGCCGCGCTCAGCGGCCGCGCCGGCTCGGGAAAGGTCGTCGCCGTCGTGTCCGGCGGCAACATCGATCTGTCGAAGTTCGCGTCGCTCGTCGGCGCCTGCGGCCCGCGTTCATGAATCGATATGCCGCGCTCGCGCCCCTGCCCGATCGCCTGAACCGCCTGCACGAGCTCGCCATCGATCTGTGGTGGGCGTGGAACGTCGAGGCGCGATCGGTGTTTCGCACGCTCGACTACCCCCTCTGGCGCGCCACGGCGCACAACCCGGTGCGCATGTTGTGGCTGATTCCGCGCGAGAAGCTCGATTGGGCGGCGGCCGATCCCGCGTTCGCGCAGCTCTACGACCGCGCGATCGCGGCGCTCGACGCGGCGCGGGCGGCGCACAACACGTGGTGGACGCGGACCTACCCCCAGCACACCGGCCACTCGATCGCGTACTTCTCGGCGGAGTTCGCGCTGCACCAGTCGCTGCCGATTTACGCGGGCGGCCTCGGCGTCCTCGCCGGCGATCACTGCAAGGAGGCGGGCGACCTCGGCGTGCCGCTCATCGGCGTCGGCTTCATGTATCCGCAGGGGTACTTTCATCAGCACGTGTCGGCCGAAGGCTGGCAGGAAGAAAGCTACGAGCGGCTCACCTGGGCCGACGCGCCGATCGAGCCGGCGCTGACGCCCGACGGCAAGCCGTGCATCACGGCCGTGCCGCTCGGCGATCGATCCGTGCTCGTCGCGGTGTGGCGCGTCCGGATGGGCCGCGTGAAGCTGTACCTCCTCGACACCGATCTCGAGGAGAACGCGCCATGGGATCGCGAGCTGTCCGCGCGCTTGTACGGCGGCGACCGCGAAACGCGCGTGCAGCAGGAGATCATCCTCGGCGTCGGCGGCGTCCGCGCGCTCAAGGCGCTCGGCTCGGATCCCGTGGTCTTCCATCTCAACGAAGGGCACGCCGCCTTTGTCGTCCTCCAGCGGATCCGCGATCTGACCGAGCGCGGGTCGAGCTTCGACGACGCGCTCGAGGAAATTCACCGGACGACGGTGTTCACGACGCACACGCCGGTGCCGGCCGGACACGACGCATTCCCGTTTCATCTGGTCGAGAAGCATCTCGCCGGCTGCTGGGGCAGCCTCGGGCCGCACCGCGATCGTTTTCTCGCGCTCGGAGCGCACGACAACGGCGCCGGCGTCCAGTTCAACATGACGGCGCTCGCGCTGCGATCGGCCGGCAGCGTGAATGCCGTCAGCCAGCTGCACGGACAGGTCACGCGCGAGATGTGGGGATCGATGTGGCCCGGCGTGCCGGAGCCCGAGCGGCCCGTGTCGTCGGTGACCAACGGCGTCCACGTGCCGACCTGGCTCGCGGGCGACCTCGCCGATCTCTTCGCGAAGTACCTCGGCGCCGACTGGCTCGATCGGCACGACGATCCGGCGTTGTGGGACGCGGTGCTCGCCATTCCCGACGCCGAGCTCTGGGCGGTGCGCCAGGGGCTGCGGCGGTATCTGTTCACCTTCGTGCGCGATCGCGCGCGCCAGCGGTGGAGCGAAGAGCACGTCGGCACGCCGCGCATCGTCGCCGCCGGCACGCTGCTCGAGCCCGAGGCGCTGACGATCGGCTTCGCGCGCCGCTTCGCCGGCTACAAGCGGCCGGAGCTCATCTTCCACGACGCCGACCGTCTCGCGCGCATTTTGAACGCGCCGGGGCGTCCGCTGCAGATCATCTTTGCCGGCAAGTCGCATCCCGCCGACGACGTCGGCAAACACCACCTGCAACGCGTCTATCGGCGCGCGCTCGATCCGGTCTTCGGCGGACGGGTCGCGTTCGTCGACGATTACGATCTGCACGTCGCGCATTTCCTGGTGCAGGGTTGCGACGTGTGGTTGAACAACCCGCGCAAACCGCTCGAGGCGAGCGGGACGAGCGGGATGAAGGCCGCGCTGAACGGCGTGCCGCACCTGAGCATCGGCGACGGCTGGTGGGCCGAAGGCTTCAACGGCGCCAACGGCTGGATGATCGACGGCGGGACGAGCGGAAACGACTACGACGCGGTCGACGCCGCCGACGCCAACGCGCTCTACCGGCTGCTGGAAGAAGAGGTCGTGCCGGCCTTCTACGATCGCGACGCGGCGGGCGTGCCGCACCGCTGGCTGGCGACGGTGAAGGAATCGATCCGATCGATCGCGCCGCGTTTCTCCGCGCGGCGGATGGTCAAGGAATACGTCGAGCGCATGTACGCGCCGGCGATGGAGCGGCGCACGGTCGGGCGGACGTGAGATAATCGAGCTATGCCACGTAAGTCGGTCGCCAAGTCGCGGTGCGCGCTGTGCGGCGCCAAAGAGGTGTCGGAGCCGCGCGGCGAGGAGAAATACTGCCGCGACTGCTGGGACAAGAAGATCGCCGTCGAGGAGATCGTCGCCCGCGAGTTCGCGCTGAAGCGCTACATCCGCGCGCACAGCGCGGAGAAATATCTGATCTACCACTCGACGCTCAAGCGTCCCTGCGGGCAGCTCATCGTCGTCGACGACGGGTACGATCTGTTCCTGACACTGATGCTGTATCCGAACTTCGCGTGGGACGAGCCCGCCTATCACCTCGAAGGCGATCCCGAAGGACGTCTGTTTTCGGAAATCCTGGTGGATGTGGTCGCCGCCGAGGTGATCGAGCCCTGGGGCGGCGGCAAGTGGCACATGGAGATCTTCCGATCGGTGAACCCGGAACCGGAGGACTGGAACGGCGAAATGTAGTCTATAATCCCTTCATTTCCCCGTGGAGGTAGTCTTATGATCCGCGTGCCTGCGACCTTCGCCGCGACCCTCATCGGCGCCAGCCTTCTCGCCAGCACTATTCACGCCCAAACGGCCCAGACGCCGCCCATGACGTCAGTTCTGGCGGGCAAGAAGTTCACGCCGCCGATCAGGGGTCAGGCCGACGTGGAATTCACGAAACCGGTGACCAAGAAGGAAAAGGGCGAAGTGGTCACCCGGATCGTCGTGAAGAACATCTCGAACGCCCCGATCCCGCGGCTCACGGTGTCGGAGACCTGGTACAGCAAGGACAGCCAGATGGTGGGAGGCAGCAAAGGCTACATCAACGGGCTGCTGCAGCCGGGCGAAGTCAAGACGATCGAAATCCACACGCCGTACGACCCGAAGATGTCCTCGAACAACTGGAACTTCTCGCACGCCAACGGTACGGTGAAGACGCATCTGGTGAAGTCGCTCGACGACCCGGCCGCGAAACCGGCGCCAACCAAGAAGAAGAAGTAACTACTGAATCGTGAACTGCACTTCGCGCCTCGCCGAGGCCCCCTCGCCGAGGCGCGATCGGGCCTCAACCTTCAACACATACGTCCCCGGCGCGATGCCCGTCAGCGGAATCTTCGCCGAGTACCCATACCCGCCGCGCTTCCCTTGAATGTCGGTGGACGAACGTTCTTCGTCCGCCTTGAACACGACTTTCCCGTCATCGGCGGCGATCGTCGTCGTGATGTCCACCTTGTGGGGCGTCGAGGCATTGTTGTCGTACACCTCGGCAAACACGCCGAGCTCGTCGTCGCTCGGGAACCGGCGGAGCGCGACCGGTGACGCCTGCATCGCGTCCTTCAGCAGCGCGTCCGGGTGCATCGTCGGCACGAGCGAACCGGTGACGGACGTCACCGCGAGGCCGCTGATGGTCAGCGCGCCTGTGTTGAAGTCCGGCACGTCGAGATCGTAGGTGACCGAGCCCACACTGCCGCCGCCCGTGTCGTGCGCCGCGACGCGCATCTGATAACGACCGGGCGGCAGGTCGATGCGATCCGTGATGCGCAGGCCGCCCTGCTCCATGCGCGCGCGGATTTCGGGCCGGACGTTGTCCGGCAGCGTCACCAGCTGCGTGTCGCCGCCGCGGATCTTCCCGTCCGCGTCCACGGCCCGGTAGGACAACTCGACGCTGTCTTTCGGCGACAGCTTCAGGTCGCGGCCGGACATCTCGGTGAGCACGAACACCGATGCGTTCGCTGATGTCCCTTTGAACGGCGCGGCGAAGACGCGCAGCGTCAAGCCCGTCAACGGCAGCGGGCTCTCGAGCGCGCCCTGAATTTCCGGCGAGACGCCTTTCGCCGCGGTGGCCGGCGCCACCGGCTTCGTGGTCGGCGTCGCGTAGCCCTGGCGCGCGCGGATCGTGACGCCGGGCCGTGCGACGCTGACCTCGATCTTGTGGAACTTGCCGGGCTTCGTGTCGCCGGCCGGTGGATAGTAGGCCAGCACGTAGTACGAGCTGTTGTCCTGCACGATGCGATCGAAACTGCTGGCGAAACCGTTCTGGTTGAGGACGGCGAACCCGCCCGTGTTGTCGGACAGCGCCCTGAGACTGTCCTGCGACAAGCGCAGCTCGTTCATCATCGTCGACTGATCGGGACCCGCCGACGCTCCGAGACGTCCCACCTGCGAGGCCGGACCGAACTCAATGGCGTCTTCGGTGCCCGTGGTCAACCCCCGCGGATCGATGCCATAAATGCTGACGTTCGCGCGTGTCGCCGCTGCGAGGACCTCGCGAGTCTCATCGTTGATCGTCGACGCATTCGGATTGTTGAATGGATCGCCGATGTTGTAGTCGACTCCCTCGCTGACAAACAGAATCGTCTTTCGCCGGCCGTGGATGCCGTCGAACCAACCGGCCACCTGCCGCACCGTCTCGAGGGCCATGCGCGCGTTGTGCGCGCGCTCCTGGTCGTTCGACAGGTTCGCCACGTCGCCACGCGCCTTACTGATGGCGGCGGAGTCCGCCTTGATGCCAAGCGTGCGA
Organism: Acidobacteriota bacterium; assembly: GCA_017883165.1. GTDB lineage: Bacteria > Acidobacteriota > Vicinamibacteria > Vicinamibacterales > CAVVIG01 > JADGOC01. Next base: position 16,674 of record JADGOC010000022.1, on the reverse strand, counting down.
TCCACTGACGCGAGCAGCAGGCGCTTGTTGCTCGTCAATTCCTGGCCCGCTTTCGGACCGCCGGCGGTGTGCACCACCGCCATCAGGTCGTTCGAGCCGAGGTGCTTGTCGATGAACTCCTTCGCCGCCCGCTTGACCGGCTGGGTGCGTGCGAACGCGGTGTGTTGATCATCGATGATCATCACGTACAAGCGCCCATCGAACGGACGCACGTTGTCCTTGACGTCCGGTTCGATCGGCGCTGGTGCGCCGAGCGGCCGTTGCAGCTGTTCGACGGGGATGTGGACGAACGTAAACGCGTTGATCGCCTGAGGCTGGCCGTCCTCGAGGATCTTGAAATCCTCTTTCTTCAGATCGGAGACAATGCCGCCGGCGCGATCGGTGGCGATGGCATCAACCTCGACGTAGTCGACCTGCACCTTGAACGTCGGCTGCTGCGGAGCCGGGGCCGGCGCCTGTCCGGCGGCCACCGCGGTCGCCGCGCACAGCATGGCGAGAACCGCGGCGCGTGGAGTCACTTGATCTTCTCGAACCGCACGTCCCCGCTTCGCACGGGCACAGCCGCTATGTGGTACGGCGAGGTGATGACCTGCGCCGTCATCACCTCGCGCGCCGGCGCGGTTTCGCGATACGCGACCACGAGCGCGCCGCCCTCTTCGCGGGTTCCCTGGATCGCGACGTCGTACCCGGACGTCGTCCGCGAGCCCATGAACACCGCCACGACCATCTCGCGCGAAAAATCGACGGCGGGCAGCGCGCGATCGGGCGCGTGGCCCTGCCACAGCTTCTTCCACGCGGCCGCGTCGCGCACGACGACGGTCTTCGCATCGTCGACGTTCGACTCGGTGCCTTTGTCGATCGTTCTCAGCATCGGCTTATGAACCGGCGGCGTGGGCGGCGCGCCCGCCTGCAGCCACGCCGCGAGCAACAGCATCATCATCCTGATCCTCTATCTGGGCGGCGCCGTAGGCCGCGGCCCGCCGATCGTGAACTGCATTTCCCGACTCGCCGTGGCTCCGTGACCGAGACGCGATCGCGCTTCCACTCTCAACACGTAGATCCCCGGCTCGATGTCGCGCAGCGGAACGCGTGTCGCGTAGCCATAGCCGCCGCTCTTCCCCTGAATGTCAGACGATGAGCGCTCCTCGGCGGCCTTGAACACCACCTTGGCGGTGTCGGAGGTGACGGTGGTCGTGATGTCGACTTTGTGAGCGGTGGACGCGGCGTTGTCGTACACCTCCGCGAAGATCGCGAGCTCGTCGTTCGGCGGGAACGTCCGCTGCGCCGACGGTGGAGCGGGCAGCATCGCCCTGAGCGGTTCGTCGGCCTTCGCCGTCGGCAGCGCGCTCGCGGCCATCGACGTGATCGCCAGTCCGCTCATGCTGAATGCCGTCTTGTAGAAATCGGGAACGTCCAGATCGTAGAGTACTGACCCAAGCGCGCCGCCGCCCGTCTCGTGCGCCGCCACGCGCAGTTGATAGCGGCCGGGCGGCAAGTCCATGCGGTTGAGCACGCGGATGCCGGTCCGCTCGATGAGTGGCTTGGTTTCCGGCCGGACGTTGGCCCAAGGGACCACGTTGTTTCCCCCGCCGCGGACCTTACCCTTCGAGTCGACGGCGATATATGAGAGATCGACGGGGCTGTTCGCCGCCATCTTCAAATCGCGGCCGCGCATCTCGATGCCGACGAGCACGGAGGCGTTCGGTGCGGCGCCCTTGAACGGCGCGGCAAAGACGTGGAGCGTCAGCCCGCTGACGGGAAGCGGGCTGTCGAGCGCCTCGCGGAGCTCGACGGGCGTCGCGCTTGCTGAGTTGGCGAGCGTGGCCGCCGGCTTCGCTTTCGGCGTCGCGTAGCCCTGCCGCGCGCGCACGATCAACCCGGGCCGCGTCACGCGGACGTCGATCTTGTGGAACTTGTTGTCGCGCTTGTCGGTCGTCGGCGGATAGTACGCGAGCACATAGTACGAGCTATTGTCCTGGACGATGCGATCGAAGGCGGTCGCGAGATCGTTGCGATTGACCGCCGCGAATCCGCCGGTCTCGTCCGACAGGGTGCGCAGACTGTCCTGCGAGAGCCTCAGTTCGTTCTCCAGCGAGTTGCGGCCGACGCCGACCGTCGGATCGTCGGGATACGCGGCGATCTCGATGTCTTCGTCCCCGAGGTCGGTCAGCCCGCGCGGATCGATGCCGTAGATGCTGACGTTGGCCTTGCTCGCCGCCGCGATCGCGTCGCGCGTCGCATCGATGACGGTCGACGCGCCCTGGTTGTTGAAGACGTCCGTGATGTCGTAATCGATGCCCTCGCTGACGAAGAGAATCGACTTGCGTCGGCCGTGGACGCTGCCGAACCAGTCGGCGACCTGCTTCAGCGTGTCGAGCGTCGCACGCGCGTTGTAGGTCCGTTCCTGATCGGCCGGATCGGCCAGCGGAGCGCCGGGCTGCCGAGGGCGGTAGTACTCCTGGGTTTTCCCCGCGGTCGCCGAGTCGAGCTTGCGTCCCATCGTTCTGTCGACAGCGGCCGTGAGCAGCCGCTTGTTGCTCGTGAACTCTTGGCTCGCGTCCGTCGAGCCGGCCGTGTGCAGCACCGCCATCAGATCGTTCGACCCGAGATTCTTGTCGATAAACTGTTTCGCCGCGCGCTTGACGCGGTCGGTCCGCTCGAAGCGCGTGTGCATGTCGTCGATCACCATCACGTACACGCGGCCGTCGAACGGCACCTCGTTGGTCTTGACGTCAGGCTCGACCGGCAGCGCCGCGCCGAGCGGCCGCTGGAGGTGCTCCACCGGAATGCTCACGAGCGAGAAGGCGGTGATCGTCTGCGGCCGGCCGTCCTCGAGCACCTGAAAATCCTCTTTCTTCAGGTCGGAGACGATGGCGCCCGTGCGATCGGTGACGAGGGCGTCGACCTCGACGTAGTCGACCTGCACTTTGAAGGTCGGCTGCTGCGGCGTGGCCGGCGCCGAAAGGGAGGGCGCCTGGCCGGCGAGGAGGGCGCTTCCGGCGAGGAGCATGGCGAGGGGGGCGGATAGACGGACGCGACCTAGCATCTTCTTATCCCACACACGTCGCGTGAGCGACGTATAAAGTACTGGCATCTCAGGCGTTATCCAGTATAGCGCGTGAGCCACGCTATACTGGACCCCATGGACATCGTCGCGGTGCAGGCGGCGCTCAAAGCCGACGGTATCGACGCCTGGCTGCTCTACGACTTCCGCGGCCTGAATCCGATCGCCGCCGACGTCACGGGTGTCGGGCGGCAGGGCGGCCACCTGGCGACGCGCCGGTGGTACTACCTTGTCCCCGCCGAGGGCGAACCGCGCGGGCTCGTGCACGCGATCGAGCGCGACTCGCTCGCGCACCTCCCCGGTTCCACCGAGCGGTATGCGGGGCGCGATCAGCTCGAACGCGGCCTCAAGCGTCTCGTCTCTGGGCTGACACGTGTGGCGATGGAGTATTCGCCGCGCTGCGCGATCCCGTACATCGGACGCGTCGACGCGGGCACGATCGAGCTCGTGCGCGAGTTCGGCGTCGACGTCGTGTCGTCGGGCGATCTCGTGCAACGGTTTGCTGCCTCGTGGAACGATGAGGCGATCGAGACGCACCGCGCGGCTTCGGCGATGCTGCACCGCGTGAAGGATCGCGCCTTCGACGCCATCGCCCGCCGGACGCGCGACGACGTGCCGACGACCGAGTACGACATTCAGCAGCTGATGGCCGCGTGGTTTCGCGAAGAGGGACTCGTCAGCGACTCCGACCCCAATGTGTCAGCCGCGGAGAACGCCGGCAATCCACACTATTTGCCGACCGCCGCGGTGCACCGGCCGATCCGCCGCGACGAGCTCGTGCTGCTTGATTTGTGGGGAAAGCTCGAGCGCCCCGGCGCGGTGTACGCGGATATCACCTGGGTGGGCTATACCGGACACGCCGTGCCCGAGCGCTACGCGCGCGCGTTCGGCGCGGTGTGCGCGGCGCGCGACGCCGCGATCGCGCTCGTCGAGCGTGCGGCGCGCGAGGGCGGCGAGGTGCGCGGCTGGCAGGTGGATCGCGCGGCCTCGTCGGTGCTGCACGAAGCCGGGTACGGCGATCGCATTCTGCACCGCACCGGCCACAGCCTCGGCGAGACGGTGCACGGCAACGGCGTCAATATGGACGACTACGAAACACATGACGACCGCCGGCTGCTCGTGGGCACCGGGTTCACGATCGAACCGGGCGTCTATTTCGACGATTTCGGCGTGCGGACTGAAATCAACATGATCGTGTACGAAGGGCGCGCGGCCGTGACCGGCCCGCGGCAGACCGGGATTCAGGGGCTGGTATAGTTTTTTGGGAGGTCCGATGTCGACCCGCAAGACCACATTCTTCTACGTTCTGCTGACCGCCGTCGCCACGCTGGCCGTGAGCACGGTCGTCTTTTCTCGGATCGGCCTCACGCCGGTGTCCTCGGCCCAGACGATCGCGGTGCCGCCGATGAACAGCGCGCCGATCACCGGACCGATCGACGCGTCCACGTTCCGGAACATCGCGAAATCGCAGTCGCCGATGGTCGTGAACATCCGGACCGAGATGAAGGCCAAGGCGCAGGACCTCACCGACTTCTTCGGCAGCGGCAACATGCCGGACGACTTGCTGCATCGCTTCTTCGGCGATCAAGGCGGACGCGGAGGCACGCCGGACGACCAAGGCGGCACCGGGCGTGGACGCCGGCCGCGCGAGCCGAAGATGGCGGCGACCGGCACCGGCTTCATCATCAGCAGCGACGGTCTCATCCTCACCAACAACCACGTCGTCGAAGACGCGACGAAGATCGAAGTGGGGTTGTACGCCGACGATCCGGACATCAATTACTCCGCCAAGGTCATCGGACGCGATCCGCTGACCGACAGCGCGCTCATCCAGCTCACCGAGAAGCCGAATCACCCGCTGCCGGAAGCCAAGTTCGGCGATTCGTCGCAGGTCGGCGCGGGCGACTGGGTGATGGCGATCGGGCAGCCGTTCGGCTACCAGCACACGGTGACCGTGGGCGTCATCAGCGCGACCCAGCGCACGTTCCCGGTGACCGATGGACGCACCAACGACATGCTGCAAACCGACGCGGCGATTAATCCCGGCAACTCCGGCGGTCCGCTGCTGAACGTGCGCGGCGAGGTCATCGGCATCAACACGGCGATCATCACCAACGCGCGCAGCGAGGGCAACATCGGCATCGGCTTCGCGGTGCCGATTAACACCGTGCGCGAGCTGTTGCCGCAGCTGCGGCAAGGCAAAGTCGTCCGCGGCCGGATCGGCGTGCAGGTCCTTGCGGTGCCGCGCGAAGGCTACGAGGAGATGTTCGGCCTGAAGTCGCGCATGGGCGCGATCGTCAATACCGTGACCAGCGGCGGCCCCGCCGCGAAAGCGGGCGTCGAACCGGGCGACGTGATCGTCGAGTACAACGGCCGCCCCGTCCCGAAGAGCGACGACCTCGTGAAGATGGTCGTCGGCACCAAGCCGGGGACGACCGTGCCGCTGAAAGTGATACGGGACAAGCAGGACAAGATGCTGAACGTCACGGTCATCGAGCTCGATCTCGAGGCCGAGCAGGCGGGACGCACGGCGCGGCCCAGCACCAACGAGACGGCGCCGCCGGAAGAAGAGACCGGCAGCGGATTCGGCCTGACGCTGCAGGACGTGACGCCGCAGATCGCGCGGCGGCTACAGCTGCCCTCGGGCCGGACCGGCGCCCTCGTCACTGACGTCGACCCGAGCGGCCCGGCAGCGGCGGCGATTCGCGCGGGCGACGTCATCGAGCAGGTCAACCGCAAGCCGGTGGCGAACAAGACCGAGGCCGCGCGCGAGCTCGCGAAGGTGGCATCGGGCCATTACGCGCAGATCTTGCTGTGGCGCGAGGCGAACGGCGATACGTTCGTGACGATCAAGAAAGACTGATCGGTGATTTGCGATTGCAGATTGCAGATTACGGATTGCGGATTGCAGACCTAGTTCGCGAGCGGGGATTGATCACGGTCGCCGCGTTCATGGATCTCGCCCTCTACGATCGCGAGGTCGGCTACTACGCCCGCGCTGCCCAACGTTCCGGGCGCGCGGGCGATTTTTTTACCAGCGTCGATGTCGGACCGCTCTTCGGCGAACTCATCGCGATTCAGCTCGCCGAAATGGCGGACATCCTGACTGGCGACTTCGACCTCGTCGAAGCCGGCGCGGGCAACGGCCGTCTGTCAGCCGACATCCTGCGCGCTGCGCGGGCGCACTTCCCGTCCTTCTACGACCGCATCCGGCTGCATCTGGTCGAAACGAGCGCGGCGGCGCGTGGCGAGCAGCGCGCGACGCTCGGCGAGGTCGGCGGCCGGCTCGAATCGAGTGCCGCGACGCTGCCCGAGTCGTTCGAGGGCGCATTGGTGGCCAACGAGCTGCTCGATGCGATGCCCGTGCATCAGGTCGTGATGCGCGAGGAGGGCCTGCGCGAAGTCTACGTGACCGCCTCCGCGCCGTTCAGCGCGGGAGGAGACAATACCGCGTACCTCGTCACCGTCGAAGGACCGCCGTCCACGCCGGCGCTCGCCGCGTATCTGGATCGACTCGGCATCGCGCTCGAGCCCGGATGGCGCGCCGAGATAAACCTCCGCGCGGTCGATTGGATTCGAGACGCGGCGCGGCGTCTCGGCCGCGGCTTCATCGTGCTCATCGACTACGGCCACGACGCGCGCGAGCTCTATTCGGCGGCGCACGCCGACGGGACGCTGACGACGTTCACGCGGCACACGTCGGCGGGGCCGGAATCGGCCGGCGTGGTGCCGACGTGGCTGCGGCATCCGGGCGAACAGGACATCACGGCGCACGTCGATTTCACCAGCGTGCGCGCGGCGGCCGAGGCCGAAGGGTGCGCGACGCTCGGCTTTCTGGATCAGACCTATTTTCTGATGGGGTTACTCACAGGGGGTCGGGAGCCTTTTGCCGTTTCTGCCATGCACATGGCAGAAACGGCAAAAGGCTCCCGACACCTCAAGACACTCATCATGCCGGGGGGCCTCGGCAGCACGCACAAGGTCCTGATCCTCGGCAAAGGCGTCGGCGCGCCCGCGCTGCGCGGCTGCTCGTTCCGGATGCGCGTCACATGACGATGGGCGCGTGGATCGGCCTCCTCGTCATGATCACGTCGGAAACGGCCACGCTCGCGCACGTGGAGCCGTTCTGGTCGTGGAACACCCCGATCGCCTGGACCGGCTTCATCCTCTTCGCCGACGCCCTCGTCTTTCGCGCGCGCGGCCACTCCTGGATCCGGTCCGAGCCACGCGAATTCCTGTGCCTGGCGCTCACGTCAATCCCGCTGTGGCTGGTGTTCGAGTTCTACAACCGCTTCATCGACAACTGGTATTACGTCGGTTTGCCGGAGAACGTGGCGCTTCGCTATTTCGGCTACGCGTGGTCGTTCGCGACGATCTGGCCCGCGATCTTCGAAAGCGCGGAGCTCGTCGCCGTCTGGCGCGGCCCGTCTCCCACCCGTCCTGCTCATCCGGCCCTTCCCGCCCCTCCGGCCCTTGTTGCCATCTCGATCGCCGCCGGCGCCGCCATGCTCGTCTGGCCGCTCGTCTGGCCGTCGCGCTATCTCGCGGCGCCCGTGTGGCTCGGCTTCATCCTCGTGCTCGATCCGATCAACGCCCGCCTCGGCGCCGAATCGCTCCTGGCTGACGCGCGCCGGGGCCGGTACGACCGGCTCGTCAACCTCGCGTTCAGCGGATTCCTCTGCGGATTCCTGTGGGAGTTCTGGAATTACTGGTCGCGCTCGAAATGGCACTACACCGTCCCGATCATGGAACACGTGAAGCTCTTCGAGATGCCGCTGCCTGGATTCCTCGGCTTTCCGGCCTTCGCGCTGGAATGCTTCACGATGTACGTGTTCGTGCGAATGGCCTTCACCAAGCTCGGCCGAACGATTGCGTTGTAAATTGCGCGGCGCGGCGCTTAAATAGACCGTCATGGCCGCGACGCTCGAGCGCGAAATCAAGCTGCGGTTCGACAGCGCCGAGGCCGCGCGCGACGCGGTCGTCGCCGCCGGCGCCACGCCGATTCATTCCCGCCGGCTCCAGGAAGACTGCCTCCTCGACACCGCCGACAGCGAGCTATGGCGGCGCCGATGCGTGCTGCGCGTCCGCATGGAATCGGGCAAGAGCCTGCTCACGTTCAAAGGGCCCGTGCAACCGTCGGACATGAAGCTGCGCGAAGAGCTCGAAACGGTGGTCGGCGACGGCACGCTGCTCCTGCAAATGCTCGGAGAGCTCGGCTTCCACATCTGGTTCCGCTACCAGAAGTTTCGCGAAGAGTTCGCGCTCGACGATGTGATCGTCGCGGTGGATGAAACGCCGGTCGGCACATTTGTCGAGATCGAAGGGGGCGACCGCGGGATCGCCGAGATGGCCGCCGCGCTCGGCCGCGGTCCGGCCGACTATCTGCTCGACTCCTATCGCGGTCTCTTCACCGAGCACTGCCGGCGACTCGGCCAGCCGGCGACCGACATGCTGTTCGACGCTGAGTGACGCGGCCGTGTCATCCCTTCACCACGCGCTCGTTCTGACCGCCGGGCTCGGCACGCGGCTCGACCCGCTCACGCGCGTCCGCGCGAAGCCGGCGATCCCGGTCGCCGGCGAGCCGATCATCCGCCGCATCATCGCGTGGCTGGCGGACAACGGCGTGACCGAGCTCGTGCTCAACCTCCACCATCGTCCTGACACGCTCACGGCGGTCGTCGGCGACGGCAGCGATCTGTCGGCGCGCGTCCGCTATTCGTGGGAGCAGCCCGCCGTCCTCGGCAGCGCCGGCGGACCGCGTCAGGCGCTCGCCATCCTCGGCGCCGAGACCTTCTTCATCGTCAACGGCGACACGCTGACCGACGTCAGCCTTCGCGCGCTCGCCGCGGCGCACGGCGCGTCTGGCGCGCTCGTCACGCTCGCGCTCGTACCGAACGTGGAGCCGCAGCGATACGGCGGCGTGCAGCTCGACGCGGACGGCGCCGTCACGGGGTTCCCGCGGCGCGGGACCGCGGCTGACGGGTCGTACCACTTCGTCGGCGTGCAGGTAGCGTCGGCCGAGGCGTTCCGTGCGCTGACGCCAGGCACGCCGATCAACTCGATCGGCGACGTGTACGACACGCTCATCGCCACGCGCAGCGGCAGCGTCCGCGGCTACGTCTGCAACGCACACTTCTGGGACGTCGGCACGCCGGCCGACTATCTGAAAACATCAGACGCCTTCCGTGCCGGCGGAGCCGAGGTGCACGGCCGAAGCGTCCGCGTCGATCCCACCGCGCGCATCCGCGATTCGATTCTCTGGGACGATATCGACGTGGGTGCGGCCTCCACGCTCGATCGGTGCATCGTGACCGACGGCGTGCAGGTCCCGGCGGGATCGACGTACCGCCGCGCCATTCTCCTGCGCGCGGATGACGAGGTCCTTGTATTCTCCTTGAGCGATTGACGTATGACAGACCACCGTACGCTCGAAGGCGCCGCGGTCAGGGACCGCATCGGCCAGTACCTGCGTGAGCGCGGTCTGACCGATCGCCACACCCGCGTCGTCCCGCTCACCGGCGATGCATCGGACCGCAAGTACTTCAGAATCATTACGGCCGATGAGGCGTCGATCGTGCTGGCGCTGCATGCCGGGCCGATCGACTTCGCGGCGCTGCCCTTCGCCAACGTGGCGGAGCTGCTGCGGCAGGTGCCGCTGCCGGTGCCGCTCGTTATCGATCATTCCGACGCGCTCGGCATCGTCGCGCAGCAGGATCTGGGGGACGTGACGCTGCAGGCGCACCTGGGCGCCTCGTCGCCGAGCGAGCACGCGGCGCTCTATCGCCAGGCGGTCACGCTCATCGAGCTGTTGCAGCGGCGCGGCGCCGAGCTCGCGTCCGACGCGCATCTGCCCTACCGCATTGCGTTCGACGTCGAGAAGCTGACGTGGGAGCTCGACTTCTTCATCCGCCATTTCGTCGAAGGGTATCGCGGCATCGTCCTGACGCCTTCGGAGAAAGCGGTGCTGGCCGAGGAGTGGGCCTCCATCGTCACCGAGCTCGCGTCCGAGCCGCGGGTGCTTTGCCATCGCGACTATCACAGCCGGAACCTGATGCTGCACGACGGCAGTTTGTACATCATCGACTTCCAGGACGCACGGATGGGGCCTGACACGTACGACCTGGTCTCGTTGTTGCGCGACTCGTATGTCGACACGGCCGACGCCGCCGTGGACGAGCTCGTCGCCTACTTTCTCGCGCTCAAGGGCGGGCAGGACGAGCAGGAGTTCCGGCGGCGCTTCGACCTGATGGCGCTGCAGCGCAATCTGAAGGCGCTCGGCACGTTCGGCTACCAGACGATGACGCGCCGTAACCCGGTCTACATTCAGTACATCCCCCGCACGCTCCGCTACGCGCGCACCAATCTCGAGAGGTACGACCGGTTCACACGACTGCGCGATCTGCTGGCGGCGCACATCGACGAGCTGCAGTAGCGTCCAACTTCACCCGGACCTTCGATACGGGCGCGGCGGGCCCTGCGGTACAATAGGGAGTTCGCCCAGTGTCCAAACGCAAGTTCGGGGTGTCGACGCACCTTTACCACGGCCAGCGGCTGGGCCGCGATCATCTGATGGAGATCGCGGCGTACGGGTTCGAGGCGGTCGAGCTGTTCGCGACGCGGACGCACTTCGACTATCACAACCCGGCCGCGATCGCCGACCTGCAGGAGTGGCTGGCGGACGCGGGGCTCGAGCTGCACGGGATTCACGCCCCGGTGTCCGAGAGTTTCGTGGGCGGACGATGGGGGCCGGCGTTGTCGCTCGCGAGCGTGGATCGCGATCGACGGGCGCAGGCGGTCGGGGAAGCGGAGCGTGCGTTGCACATCGCGCGCCGGATTCCGGTGGGCGTGTTCGTCACGCACCTCGGCGTGCCACGCGCCCAGCAGCCTCCGCCGGGGGACAACAATCGCGACGCCGCGCGGCGCAGCGTCGAGGAGTTGCAGCAGATCGCGGAACCGCTCGGCGTCCGGCTGGCGGTCGAGGTGATTCCGAACGACCTGTCGCGCGTCGGATCGCTCGTCCACTTCGTCGAGGAGGATCTCGACGGCGTCGACGTCGGCATCTGCCTCGACTTCGGCCACGCGCACATGGACGGCGATCTGGTCGACGCGATTGAAACCGTGTCGGGGCATCTCATCGCGACGCACGTGCACGACAACCGCGGTCGCGCCGACGAGCATCTGGTCCCTTTCGACGGGACGATCGATTGGCCGGGCGTGATGACGGCGGTACAGAAGGTCGGTTACGACGGCACGCTCCTGCTGGAGCTCGCCACGCACGGATCACCGAAAGCGACGCTCGTGCGCGCACAACAGGCGCGCGCGCGGATGGAACGACTGCTCACAACCTGATATGGCGACACACGTTTACATCGAGGACATCGGCCAGTACGCGGGGCAGGAAGTCACCATCAAGGGCTGGCTGCACAACCGGCGCTCGAGCGGCAAGATTCATTTCCTGACCGTGCGCGACGGCACCGGATTCATACAAGCCGTGCTGTCGAAATCGGCGGTCGGCGACGAGCTGTTCACGACGGCGGATCACCTGTCGCAGGAAACCTCGCTCGTCGTGAGCGGGGTGGTCCGCGCCGACGCGCGCGCCCCGAGCGGCTACGAAATCGACGTCAAATACTTCGAGGTCGTCGGCAAGTCGCACGACTACCCCATCACGCCGAAGGAGCACGGCGTCGATTACCTGCTCGATCGCCGGCATTTGTGGATTCGCGCCGAGCGCCAGCAGGTGATCCTGCGCGTGCGCCACGAAATCATCAACGCGGTGCGCGACTTCTTCAACACGCGCGGCTTCATCCTGGCCGACACGCCCATCTTCACGCCGGCGGCGTGCGAGGGCACGACGACGCTCTTCCCGGCGCAGTATTTCGACGAGCAGACCGCCTATCTGACGCAGAGCGGTCAGCTCTACAACGAAGCGAACGCCATGGCACTCGGCCGCGTGTACTGCTTCGGGCCGACCTTCCGCGCGGAGAAATCGAAGACACGGCGTCACCTCACCGAGTTCTGGATGGTCGAGCCCGAAATGGCGTACGCCGACCTGAACGACGTGATGACGCTCGCCGAAGGCCTCGTCGTGTCGGTCGTCGCGCGCGTGCTCGACAAGCGCCGCGGCGAATTGAAGGTGCTCGAGCGCGATACGAGCAAGCTCGAGGCGGTGCAGTCGCCCTTCCCGCGCATCTCGTACGACGATGCGGTGAAGATCCTCAAGGAGAAAGGTCTGCCGTTTGAATGGGGCGGCGACTTCGGCGGCCCGGACGAAACGGTGTTGTCGGCGCAGTTCGATCGGCCGGTGATGGTGCACCGCTACCCGTCCAAGGTGAAGGCCTTCTACATGAAGCCCGATCCGGATCGTCCCGAAGTGGCGCTTGGCGTCGACGTGCTGGCGCCGGAGGGATACGGCGAAATCATCGGCGGCGGCGAACGTCTGGCCGATCTCGATCTGCTCCTCGCGCGGATCGAGGAACACAAGCTGCCAAAGGACGCCTTCGAGTGGTATCTCGATCTGCGCCGGTACGGCAGCGTTCCGCACGGCGGCTTCGGCATGGGCATCGAGCGCGTCGTCGCCTGGATCTGCGGGCTCGAGCACGTCCGTGAGACGATCCCGTATCCGCGGATGCTGAACAGGTTGTATCCGTGAAAATCGGCCTGATTTCGCTCGGCTGCCCGAAAAACCTCGTCGACTCCGAAGTCATGCTCGGCCTCTCGCGCGACGCGGGGCACGAACTGACGAGCGACGCCGCCTCCGCGGAGGTGCTCGTAGTGAACACGTGCGCGTTCATCGACTCGGCGAAGCAGGAATCGATCGACGCGATTCTCGAGATGGCGCAGCACAAGAAGGACGGCGCATGCCGGCGGCTCATCGTCACCGGGTGCCTCGCCGAACGCTATCGCGAAGAGCTGATGGCCGAGATCCCCGAGATCGACGCCGTCCTCGGCACGGGCGAGGTGCCCGAGATCGTCAACGCCATCGGCGGCGCGGCGATGCCGCGCGGTGTCGCCCCGTTGATGTTTCATCGCGCGGCGCCAGGGCAGTCGTCACTCGCAAGTCATCAGTCGTCAGTCGTTAGTCGTCAGCCGCTGCCCACCTACATCTACGATGCTGAGACGCCGCGCCTCCTCGCGACGCCGAAGCACTACGCGTACGTCAAAGTGGCCGAAGGGTGCGACTACACGTGCGCCTTCTGCATCATCCCGACGCTGCGCGGCAGCTACCGCAGCCGCCCCGCCGACTCGATCGTGCGCGAAGCGCGGGCACTCGCCTCGCGCGGCGTGAAGGAGCTCCTGCTCATTTCGCAGGACACGACCTTCTACGGCGTCGACCGCCACGAGCGCGGCGCGCTCGCGCGTCTTCTGCGCGAGCTGAACGCGGTGGACGGCATCGAGTGGATCCGCCTGCTCTACCTCTATCCGACGACGATCGACGACGCAACGCTCGCCGCGATGGCCGAATGCGACAAGGTATGCCGCTACATCGACCTGCCGCTGCAGCACGCGTCCAATCCGGTCCTCAAGCGCATGAAGCGTCCCGGCACGCGGCAGAAATACGACGCGCTGCTGGCGCGGATTCGCGCGCGCGTGCCCGGCGTCTCGCTGCGCACCACCTTCATCGTCGGCTTCCCGGGCGAGACCGCCGCCGATGTCGACGCGCTGAGCGCGTTCGTCACCGACCACGGATTCGACCACGTTGGTGTCTTCACCTACTCACACGAGGAAGGCACCTCCGCCTACGCGCTCGATGACGATGTGCCGGCCCGGACGAAGGCGGCGCGCCGGACGCGGGTGATGAATCTGCAGAAGCGGCTGGTCCAGACACGGCAGCGGGGCCGAATCGGCGAGCGGGTGCGCGTGCTCGTGGACGGTCCGGCCAGCGAGCACGAGCTCGTCCTCAAGGCCCGGCTGGCGACCCAGGCGCCCGACATCGACGCGTGCGTCTATCTGACGGAGTGCGACCCGTCCACGTATCGATTGGGCGATTTCGCCGAGGTCGAGATCGTCGGGGCACACGGCTACGACCTCGTCGCCAGGCCCGTCCCATCCGCCTGAAACGTGCCACATTTGTGCTATAATTTTGTGTTCGAGCCTGGTTGCAGGACCGGAGTGGGCGTGTGCCCACTTTTTTAGTTTATGGGAGCCTCCGACGTCGTCGAACAAGTGCGGACGCTGGCGAATCGTGTCGCGGGCACCTACGGCCTCGACATCTTCGACGTGCAGTTCCGCCGTGAAGCGGGCGGCATGATCGTCCGTGTGCAGATCGATCGCCCCGGCCCCGCGGCCACCGCCGCGGAGAGCGTTAGCGTCGAGGACTGTGCGCGCGTCAGCCGTGATTTGAGCGCGATACTCGACGTCGAGGATGTCGTGCCCACGGCGTACACACTGGAAGTGTCGTCGCCGGGGCTCGACCGGCCGCTCCGGCACGCCGACGACTATCGGCGCTTTGCCGGCCGGCGCGCGAAGCTCGTGATGCGCGAGGCGGTGGACGGCCACACCTTCTTCCGAGGGCGGCTGGGCGGCGTCGAGCACGACTCGGTGGTGATAGACGCAGACGACGGCCGCCAGCACCGCGTGCCGGTCGGCGTGATTACGCGCGCGAATCTTGAAGTGGACTTTTAACATGTCGAACCCGTTGCAGCAGACCATCGAGGCGTTGGCGAAAGAAAAGGGCATCGAGCCCGACGTCGTCATCAGCGCCATTGAGGAAGCGGTCGCCACCGCCTCGCGCAAGTACTACAAGACCGGCGAGAACCTGAAGACGCGTTTCAACCTGGAAACGGGCCAGGTCGACCTCTTCGCGCTGAAGACCGTCGTCCAGGACGTCACCAACGCCGCCACCGAGATCGCCATCGACGAAGCGCGCCAGATGTACCGCCAGCTCTACGGTGACGATGTCGCCAACAGCATCGAGCTCGGCGACGAGATGGAGTTCCCCAAGCCGACCGAAGTGCTGGGGCGCATTGCCGCGCAGACCGCCAAACAGGTGATCTTCCAGAAGGTCCGCGAGGCCGAGCGCGAAAACATCTTCACCGAGTACAACCAGCGGGTCGGCGAAGTGCACAGCGGCACGATCAAGCGTTTCGAGAACGGCGACATCATCCTCGAGATCGGCCGCATCGAGGCGGTGCTGCCGCGCAAGGAACAGTCGCGCGCCGAGAGCTACACGCCGGGCGACCGCGTGCGCACCGTGATCAAAGGGGTCAATCGCGGCGCGAAGGGTCCGCAGATTGTGCTCTCGCGCACGGACCCGGCGCTCCTCATCAAGCTCTTCGAGCAGGAAGT
Organism: Acidobacteriota bacterium; assembly: GCA_017883165.1. Classification (GTDB taxonomy): domain Bacteria; phylum Acidobacteriota; class Vicinamibacteria; order Vicinamibacterales; family CAVVIG01; genus JADGOC01. Next base: position 1,325 of record JADGOC010000022.1, on the reverse strand, counting down.
CCCGGAGATCTACGACGGCACGGTGATGATCCGCGGCGCGGTCCGCGAAGCGGGCGATCGCGCCAAGGTCGCCGTCTTCTCGCGCGAGCGCGACGTCGATCCGGTCGGCGCCTGCGTCGGCATGAAGGGCACGCGCGTCCAGTCGATCATCCGCGAACTGCGCGGCGAGAAAATCGACATCGTCGAGTTCTCGGAGGATCCGATCGCGTTCGTCACCAACGCGCTCAGCCCGGCGAAGGTGCAGCGCGTGTCGATCGTCGATGACCGCGAGCGCGTCATGGAAGTCGTCGTCGAAGACAAGCAGCTGTCACTGGCCATCGGCAAGAAGGGCCAGAACGTGCGGCTCGCCGCCAAGCTGACCGGCTGGCGCATCGACATCAAGAGCGAGGAAGAAAAGCGCAAAGAGGTCGAAGCGCAGTTCGAGGGGCTGGAGGCGCTCGGCGGCGAAGCGGCCGAAGGCGCCGAGCCGGCGGCGCCAGGGGATGCCGACGCGGCGGCCAGTGCGGGAGTGCAGGAAGCGGCCGAGACGCCGCTGCCCTACACGCTCGCCGGCATCGGAGAGAAGACGATCCGGAAGCTCGTCGACGGCGGCTTCGCCAGCCAGGAAGCGGTCGCCGGCGCGACCGTCGAACAATTGTCGGAAATCCCGGGCATCGGCGGGAAAACCGCCGAGAAGATTCTCGCCGCCGCGCGCGGCGAGCAGGAACCCGCGGCGGCAGAAACCGCGGCGGAAACGAAGTAACGCGAGGTCGAGTTGGCCACTGTCAGGATTTACAAGGTCGCGGAACTGCTCGGCACGACGAGCCAGGAAGTGACGGCGCTCCTCAAGCGCGATCACGGCATCGAGGTGAAGAGCGCCTCGAGCACGATCGAAGAGGTCGTCGGGCGGCAGTTCGTGGAGCGCCTCGCGCGCCAGCGCAACATCGCGCTGCCAAGCGGCGACATCTTCGCGGAAACGCCGATCGTCAAAGGCAAGAAGGGCGCCGCTCCCGCCAAGAAAGCCACCGAGCCGCCCAAGCCGGCGGCCCCTGCCCTGCCGCCGCCGCGACTCGTGAAGATGGCGAAGCCGGCCGCGGTGGCCGAACCCGAGATCGAGCCGGACGTCGAGCCCGAGGCGCCGGCGGAGGCCGCGGAGCCGCCGGCTGAGGTCGCCGAGGTGCCCTCGCCGATCGCCGAACGCATCGAGACGCCGTCGGCGCCGCCCGTGGAGATCGCCGCGGAGATGCCGGCCGCAATCGCCGCGACGCCCGCGCCCGCCGCCGAACCGCCGGCCAAACCGGCCGCGGTCCATGGACGCGTCGTCCAGCCGAAAATGCGTCTGCGCA
>JADGOC010000118.1 GCA_017883165.1 Acidobacteriota bacterium | reverse complement strand
GGCCACGCCCAGCATGTGCGACCACTGGGTCGGCCGGCCGTCTTTCAAGCCAGCCATCGAGTAGACGAAGCCGACCATCCGGTCGCCGTCGAACGCGCCGACGAGAATGCCGCCCCGCTTCACCGTCACCGCCAGGATCGGCACCGGCACGACGTCTTCGTATCCGGGTCCCCAGATGCGGCGTTCGAGGTTGACGACTTCACTGAATTCCGCGAGCGTCGCGAGATCGCGAAATGACAATGACATCTCAGATGACCAGCCCCGGCAGCTCGGCGAGCGATCGAATCACCGGCACACCGCGCGACGACAGCTCTCTCGCGCGAGGATGTTCGTCGTCGCCGCGGTGCAGCAGCACGGCCTGGAGCCCGGCGTTGAGCGCGCCCTCGACATCCTGGCGCACGCTGTCGCCCACCATCACCGCCGCGGCTGCCTGCACATCCACGAGCTGCAGCGCGGCGGCAAAGATACTGGGATGCGGCTTCATCAACCCGTGCTCGGACGAAGACACGGTGGCCGTGATCAGCCCCTGAAGGTCGAAATGCGATTGGAAGGACGCGAGGCAGCGGTGTGAGTTCGAAATCAGGCCGATGCGGATGCCGGCCTCCGCGAGCGTCCGCAGCGCCGCCGGCACTTCGTCGTACAGCTCGAAGTGCTGGCACGCCGCCCACTCCGCGTACATTTCCCGCGCGCAGTCGTCGATTCGACGCCCTCGGCCGCCCATCCGCTCGATGATGTGCCGCGTGTATCTGACGAAAATCTCCGCGTCGTACGGCGTGTCGTCCGGGCCGTCGAGCAGCGGCGCCGCGCTCGCCACCGCCTCGTCGAACAGCGTGGCGTCGACGTCCATCCCGTACCGCTCGCAGAAGATGCGATAGCCTTCGCCGCGAAACGTCGGGCCGGGATAAATCAGCGTGAAGTCGACGTCAAACAATACGGCTCGTGTCTGCGTCATGGCTGGTCGTATGGCCCGGCGATGACGACCGTGGCACGTTCGGGGTCGAGGATTCGCCGCGCGGCGGCCAACGTCTCGTCGAGCGTCACCGCGCCAAGCAGCGCCGGCAGGCGCACATCGTAGTCCAGCCCCAGCCCGAAGAACTCCAGCGTCTGCAGAAACTGCGTGATGTCGCTGTTGGTCTCGAGCCTGCGCGGCATCGAGCCGATCAGGTACTGCCGCGACTCGGCGAATTCCTTCTCCGTCAGGCCATCGCGTGTCAGGCGGACCAGCTCCTCGTCGATCGACGCGATGGCGCGATCGACATTCTGCGGGCTGACGCCGGCCCGCACGACGAGCGGGCCCTCGACGACGTTGGCGTCGAGCGAGCTGGACACGTAGTACGCCATCCCCTGGCGCTCGCGGATGCTGTCGCCGAGCCGGCCGCCGATGGCGTACTGCCCGAGCGCGTTGTTCATGAGCCAGAACGCGTAATACGCCGGATCCGCGCGGGCGATCGCCGTGAAGCCGTACGCGATGTCGGCCTGCGCCTTGTTCATCATGGGGATCACGACGCGCCGGCGTGTCGTCGCCTCCGCCACGTGCGCGATCCCGATCGGCACGGGCGGCGGCGTCCGCCACGCGCCAAACACGCGCGCCGCCGCGTCAGCCGCGCGAGAAACGGCCATGTCGCCGACGACCACCGCGGTCAGCCCGCTCGGCGCGAACCGCTCGGCGTGCAGCCGCACGAGCCGCGCTCGCGTCAGCGCTTCGACGATCTCGACGGTCCCTTTGGCACGGCGGCCGTACGGATGATCGGGATACAGGAGCGCCATCAGCGTCTCGGACGCGCGCACCGCGGGATTGTCTTCGTCCTGCCGAATCCCGGTGATCACTTCGCGTTTGCGCGTGGCCAGCTCGCTCTCGGGCACCGTGGGCGACACAAGCATGTCGCCGAGCAGGGCGAAGACGGCGTCAAAATCCTCGGCCAGGCAGGTGCAGACGATTGAAAACACATGCCGCGTGACGCCAATCGTCAGCGCGATGCCGCGATTGTCGAGCTCCTCCGAAATCTTGTCCGCGGATCGCGTCGTCGTCCCGCGGTCGATCACGCGTGACAAGAGATACGTCGCGCCCGGCGCGTCGGCGGAATCACAGATTGACCCGGCGCGCACGGCGAGGTTGATCGTGACCGCGGGTGTCGTCCGGGTTTCCTTGGTGAGCACGACGACGCCGTTGTCGAGCGTCGTGCGGGTCGGCGCGAGGCCGGCGTGCGCTTGCGACATCACGCCGTGACCGGATCGAACCAGCCGAGGGTCCGGTTCGACGTCTTGAACGTCGACGCGGCGGCCGCCACCTCGTCGAGCGTCACGGCGGCAATCGATCGGTCGAGCGTGCGGTACGTGTCGACACCGGCGATCGTCTCGTAGTAGCCGAGCTGATGCGCGATGTTGGTGACGCTGTCGTTGTCGAACACGAGCCGCGCTTTCAGTTGCTGCTTCGCCTTCGCCAGCTCCGCGTCGGTGACCGCGTCGCGCGTGACACGATCGAGCTCCTCGAGCAGCGCCGCTTCGACCGACGCCAGCGGCGTTCCCTCGGTCGCGGTGACGGAAATCGCGTAGAGAAACGGCTCCTCGGTCGGCAGCAGCGCACCGCCGACCGACGAGGCGAGCCCTCGCTCGACGAGCGCGCGATACAGCCTCGCGCGACGCTGCGCCGGCGGCAAGCGGAAACTCGACCAGAGATTGAGCCCTTTCGCCCCGGTCAGCACCGCATCGAGCGCCAGCAGTGGGAAGAAGCCGGGATCGCCGACGGCCGGCGCGTGATACGCGGCCTTGAGATACGCCGTCGTCCCTTCCCGGCGAATCGTGACCCGGCGCTCACCCGTCTGCTCGGGCTCGACCGTCCGCATTCTGGCCGGCAGCTCGCCCGCCGGAATGTTTTCGAAATAGTGCTCCACGCGCCGCAGCGCCTCCGCGGTGTCCACGTCGCCGACGATGACGAGCGTCGCGTTGTTGGGGATGTAGTGGCGACGGTAGTACCCGTACAGATCCTCGCGCGTCATCGTCTGCAGATCGGACAGCCAGCCGATGGTGGGATGACGATAGGCGTGCGCCTTGAACGCCGTCGCGGTCACCTCCTGATCGAGAAATTGATCGGGATCGTTCTCGCCGCCCTGGAGCTCCGAGATGATCACCGTGCGCTCCGACTCGCAGTCGTCGGGATGATACAGACAGTTCGCCATCCGCTCCGCCTCGATGAACAGCATGCGATCGAGGGCGTCGCGGGTCGCGGTCTCGAAATACGTCGTTTGATCGATCCAGGTGTAGCCGTTCCAGCTCCCGCCGACCTGCTCGATGATCCCTTTCACCTGATCGCGGGGGATGTTGGCGGTCCCCTTGAAGTTCATGTGCTCGACCCAGTGCGACACGCCGGTCAGGCCGGGGCGTTCGAGCTTCGATCCGGCCTTGTACCAGCACCAGACCGAGGCGAGCGGCGCCGTATGCTCCTCCTGCACGAGCACCTTCAGCCCGTTGCCGAGCGCGGCTTGCGTTACTGGAACGGCCATCCTTTCAATATAATCGAAGGATATCCATGCCTGAGTGGAAAGAGACCGTCAACCTCCCGCGCACCGACTTCCCGATGAAGGCGAACCTGCCGACCTCCGAGCCCGACACGCTCGCGCGGTGGGCCGCGATGGACCTCTACGGGAAGATCCGCGCGCGCCGGGCCGGGGCGCCCAAATTCGTGCTGCACGACGGTCCGCCCTACGCCAACGGCAACATCCACATGGGCACGGCGCTCAACAAGATCCTGAAGGAGTTCGTCGTCAAGTCGCGGTCGATGGCCGGATTCGACGCGCCCTACGTGGTCGGCTACGACTGCCACGGGCTGCCGATCGAGCTGAAGGTGGATCGCGAGCTCGGCCCGAAGAAGCGCGACATGTCGGTGGCCGATTTCTGCCGGGCCTGCCGTGCGTACGCCGAGCGGTTCGTCGGCACGATGAGCGCGCAGTTTCAACGGCTCGGCATCCTCGGCACCTGGGACGACCCGTACCTGACGATGAACTTCAAGTACCAGGCGGCCATCGCGCGCGCCTTCGGCCGGTTCGTCGAACAGGGGCTCGTCTACAAAGGCAAGAAACCGGTCCACTGGTGCATCCACTGCCGCACGGCGCTCGCCGAAGCGGAGGTCGAGTACGAAGATCACACCTCGCCGTCGATCTACGTCGAGTTTCCGCTCGCGCCGGAAAGCGCCAACGAGCTCGCCTCGCGCGTGCCGGCACTCGCCGGCCGATCGGTCTCGGTGCTCATCTGGACGACGACGCCGTGGACGATTCCGTCGAATCTGGCGATCGCGTTTCATCCCGAGTTCGATTACGCGGCGTACATGGTCGACGAAGTCGACGGGCATGGCGGCCGCGCGGTGATCGTCGCCGAGGCGCTGGCTCCCAAGGTCGCCGAAGCGGGCGGCAAGACGTTCGGCGCGCCGGTCGCGCGCATGAAGGGCGCCGACCTCGAGGGGATCCGGTTTCAGCATCCGCTCTATGCGCGCACGTCGCTCGGCGTGCTCGGGGAGTACGTGACGCTCGACGCCGGCACGGGCGCCGTCCACACCGCACCGGGACACGGCGCGGACGATTTCGCCACCGGCATGAGGTACGGCCTGGAGATCTACGCGCCGATCGGTCCGGCCGGCCATTTTCTCGACACGGTGGAGCTCTTTGGCGGACAGCGCGTCTTCGACGCGAACCCGAAGATCGAAAGTGCGCTCAAGGAGCGCGGCCGTCTGTGGCATCGCCACGCGTTCTCGCATTCGTATCCGCACTGCTGGCGCTGCCACAATCCGGTGATCTTCCTCGCGACGTCGCAGTGGTTCATCGCGCTCGACGGCGAACCGGTCATCGACGGCAAAACGCTGCGCGAAGCGGCGAAAGACGCCATCGACAACAAGGTGCGGTGGATCCCGTCCTGGGGCCACGACCGCATGTATAGCATGGTGGCGAACCGGCCCGACTGGTGCATCTCGCGCCAGCGTGTGTGGGGCGTGCCGATCCCGGCGGTCGACTGCACGAAGTGCGGCGAAGCGATCACGTCGCCGGCGCTCGTCGAGAAAGCGGCGTCGGTGTTCGATACCTACGGCGCCGATGCCTGGTACGAGCGGCCGACCGAGGACTTCATTCCCGCCGGCCTGACGTGTCCGTCGTGCGGCGGCACGGCCTTCGAGCGCGAGATGAACATCCTCGACGTCTGGTTCGATTCCGGATCGAGCCACGAGGCGGTGCTGTCGGTGCGCCCCGAGCTGACGTGGCCGGCCGACATCTACCTCGAGGGCAGCGACCAGCACCGCGGCTGGTTTCAGAGCTCGCTGCTCGTCGGCCTCGGCACACGCGGGCGGCCGCCGTTCCGCGAAGTCCTCACGCACGGCTTCATCGTCGCCGAGGACGGCAAGAAGATGTCGAAGTCGCTCGGCAACTCGATCGAGCCGCAGGACGTCATCAAGGAGAGCGGCGCCGACATTCTGCGGCTGTGGGTGTCGACGAGCGATTACACGCAGGAAGTGCGCCTCAGCAAGGAGATCCTGGCGCGCGTCATCGAAGCGTACCGGAAGATCCGGAATACGCTGCGGTACCTCCTCGCGAATCTGTACGACTTCGACCCGGCGGTCGATCTGGTCAAGCGCGAGGATCTCGAAGAGGTCGATCGGTACATTCTCGCCACCTACGCCGACGTGGCCGAGCGCATCCTGCGAGCTTATGAACGCTACGACTACGGTACGATCTTCCAGGCGCTGAACGGATTTGCGACGGTCGACCTCAGCTCGTTCTACGTCGACGTCTCGAAGGATCGGCTCTACACCTTCGCCGCGCGCTCGCGGGAACGGCGAGCCGCCCAGACGACGATGTATCTGATCGCGGACGGCCTGACGCGGCTGGCGGCGCCGATTGTGTCGTTCACGGCGGACGAGTTGTGGCGGTTTCTGCCTGGCGCGAGGGAAGAATCGGTTCACATGGGGCTCTTTCCGACCTACGCGGCGCTCGAGCCGTTCGCCGACCGCGATCTGGTCCAGCGCTGGACGAAGCTGATGGCGATCCGCGAAACAGTGCTCGCCGAGATCGAGCCGCTCCGGAAAGGGAAGCAGATCGGGAGCTCGCTGCAGGCCAAGGTGATCCTGTCGGCGACCAAGCCGGAGCTCGCGTTCCTCGAACCGTACGCGCGCGATCTCGCGATGCTGTTCATCGTCTCCGAGGTCGAGCTGCGGCCGGCGCCTGGCGGCCCTGGCGACGTCAAGGCTGAGGGCGACGCGAAACCGCGCGTCACGATCGAGCGCGCGGCCGGCGTGAAGTGCGAGCGATGCTGGCGCTACGTGAGCCAGGTCTCGAACGACGCGGCCTGGGCCGGCTTGTGTGAACGCTGTCAGGACGCTCTGGCGCAAACCACCAATGTCTGAAAGAGGCGCAGTAGAACACGACAGTCCGGGCGAACACAGACAGCCGGCGCCGGCGCGCCGGCTGGAACTCTGGCTGCCGATCGTGATCGTCGTCCTCGATCAGCTCTCCAAGGCGATCGTGCGGGCGACGCTGCCGCTGCACGCCAGTCGGGAGATTGTGCCAGGCTTTCTGGATTTCACGCACGTCCAGAACACGGGCGCGGCGTTCGGCATTTTGAACGAGGTCCATTTTCCGTTCAAGACCGTCGTCATCGCGGTGATTGCGACGGTCGCGCTCGTCGGCGTTGGCCTCTACGCGGCGAGTCTCGCGCACCATCAGCTGGTCGCCCGGATCGGGCTCGCGCTCATCATCGGCGGCGCCGCCGGCAATCTGCTGGACCGCATCGTCGCCGGCTCGGTCGTCGACTTCGTCGATGTCTACTGGCGGTCGTATCATTTCTGGGCGTTCAACGTCGCCGACTCGGCCATTACCGTCGGCGTCGCGATCATGATTCTCGATATGCTGGACGTGGGGACGCATGTATCCAAGGCTGTTTGAGCTCGGACCGATTACGGTCTACACCTACGGCGTGCTGTTGGCCGCGGCGTACCTGCTCGGTCTGAAGCTCGCGATGATCCGCGCCGAGAAGCGCGGGCTCGACTCGGCGCGCATCCTCGATCTCGGCATCTACATCATCATCAGCGCGCTCATTGGCGCGAAGCTGCTGCTCTTCATCACCGACTTCCAGACGTTCAAGAACGACCCCCGCGAGCTCTTGACGCTCGCGCGATCGGGCGGCGTCTTCTACGGCGGCCTCATCCTCGCCGTCGTCGTCTCGCTGTGGTACATCCGCCGCGTCGGACTCCCGTTGTGGATGACGTGCGACGTGTTTGCGCCGGGGATTGCGCTCGGGCACGCCATCGGGCGCTTCGGCTGTTTCTTCGCCGGCTGCTGTTACGGGCGGCCAACCCGGATGCCCTGGGGCATCACCTTCACCGATCCGTTCGCGGCGGCCAACGTCGGCACGCCGCTCGGCATTGCGCTGCATCCCACCGAGCTCTACGAGGCGGGGGCGGAGCTGCTGATCCTGGGCGTGCTGCTGCTGACCGAGCGCAAGGGCCGCCCGTACGCCGGGCGGACGTTCTGGCTCTACATGCTGCTCTACGCGATCTCGCGCTTCATCATCGAGTTCTACCGGGGTGACGAGCGCGGCACGATCCTGATGTTCTCGACCTCGCAGTTCATCTCCGTGATCCTCGCGCCGCTCGCGATCGTGATGCTGGTGGCTCTGTCGCGCCGCCGCGACGCGCCGGCCCCGGAACGCAAGCGCGGGTCGAAGAAGGTCGCGTGACCACCTTCACCGTGCCGGACGACTCCGAGGGCGTCCGGCTCGATCGGTTTCTCGTCGCGGTGCTCCCCACGCACTCGCGGTCGCAGATCCAGCGGCTCATCAAAGCGGGACAGGTCCGCGTCGGCGGCCGGGACGCGAAGGCGAACCAGGCGGTGAAGGCCGGGCAGCCGATCACGGTCGAGGTCGCCGAGCCGGTCGACTCTGCGCTTCAGCCCGAAGCGATCCCGCTGCCGATTCTCTATCAGGACCACGACATCATCGTCGTCGACAAGCCGGCCGGGATGGTGGTGCATCCGGCGGCCGGCCACGCGACCGGCACGCTCGTGAACGCGCTGCTCCACCACGTCGACGACTTGAGCGGCATCGGCGGCGAGAAGCGGCCGGGCATCGTGCACCGGCTGGATCGCGGCACGTCGGGGTTGATGGTCGTGGCCAAGCACGACGCGGCGCACGAGGAGCTCTCGCGGCAATTCCGTGAACGCGAGGTCGAGAAGGAGTATCTGGCCCTCGTCTGGGGCGAGGTGCAGGCGGGGCGGCGGATTCTGGAGCCGATCGGGCGCGACTCGTCGAACCGCAAGAAGATGTCGGCGCGGGCGCGCCATAGCCGTCAGGCCGTGACGCGCATCGTGCGCACGGAACGGTTGAAGACGCTGACGCTCGCGCAGATCGCGATTCACACGGGGCGCACGCATCAGATCCGCGTGCATCTGAGCGCCATCGGCCATCCGATCGTCGGCGATTCGCTGTACGGCGGGGTCCACCGGCGCGTGCCTGGCGACCTGCGCGCGGTGACGCACCTCGAGCGCCCGTTCCTCCACGCCGCGCGGCTCGCGTTTCAGCATCCTGGCGACGGGCGGCGGATGGAGTTCACGAGCCCGCTGCCCGAGGACTTGCAGCGCGTGCTCGATGAGCTGCGGGCGTCGATCGAATAGGGGGAGTGTCGGGAACCGCCCCTCCCCCGGGTATAATCCGCGGAAAGAAAGTCAGGGGGGCATGGGTTCAACGCACAAAGATCGGGTGGCCGCAGCGACGACGTCACTCGACGCCGCAACCGCGGCGTTCTTGGCATTCCTCGACCGTTTGCCGGAGACGGTGGCTGTTCAGTCGCTGCCCGGGCGCTGGACGCCCGCAGGGCACGCGGCACACGTCGCCCTGACCAACGACGTCTTCTTCGGTGTTCTGCAGGGCGGCGGACCCATCGCCGCCTTCGAAGGGACCTCCGACTTCCCGGACGAAAAATGGTCCATGGATGCGCCACCAGGCGGAGTCGTCGCGCCGGGCATCCTCATTCCACCCCCTGAAATTGGACGCGCGGCCGCCGCGGCGCAGTTGCGCGAGTCGGCGGAGCGGCTGCGGCCCGCCATCGCCGCGCTCGACGAGAAGCGCGCCGCTTCGTGCGTGCGCCTGCCCTGGAACGTCGTGTCGCTGTATCAGATGAGCGAGTGGGCGGGCGGACACACGCTGCGCCACCTCGCGCAAGTCAACCGCGAGCTGCAGCTGGCCGCCTCGCGCGGATTCCCGGCCGCTTCGTGATCGACCGCTTTCCCCGAACATGACCCCGAGCCAGATCGGGCGGTACCGAATCGACTCCCGGCTCGGCGCCGGCGGCATGGGCGAGGTCTTCCTCGCGGAGGACATGACGCTCGGCCGGCGCGTCGCGCTGAAAGTGCTGACGCCGTCGGGAGGGCCCGATTCCGATCGCGCGCGGCGCTTCGCGCAGGAAGCCCGGCTCGCCTCCGCCATCAGCCACCCGAACATCGCACAAATCTTCGAGATCGGCGAGGCCGACGGCGTCAACTTCATCGCGATGGAGTACGTCGAAGGGGAAGCGCTGAGCGCCCGTGTGCTGCGCGGACCGTCATCGCCGGCCGACGTCATCGAGATCGCCATTCAAACCTTCGACGCGCTCGACGAGGCGCACGCCCGCGGGATCGTGCATCGCGATCTCAAGCCGGCCAATATCCTGATGACCGAGCGCGGCCGGGTGAAGGTCCTCGACTTCGGCCTCGCGAAGCTCGTCGTCAGGGACGCGGCGGACAACACCGCGACGCGGCTCGACACGGATTCGGGTCTGATTCTCGGCACGGTGCACTACATGAGCCCTGAACAGGCGCTCGGACGCGAGGTCGACACGCGGACCGACATCTTCTCGGCGGGCATCGTGCTCTACGAGCTGCTGACGGGGCGGCTGCCCTTTTCCGGCAACTCGACGACCGAGACGTTCGATCGGATCATGCACGCGCAGCCGGATTCGATTTCGCGCCTGAACGACGCCGCGCCTCCCGAGCTCGAACGCATCGTCAAGAAAGCGCTGGAGAAGGAGCCGGCCCGCCGGTACCAGACCGCCCGCGACGTCTTGGTCGATCTCACGAACCTGAAGCGCGACAGCGACTCCGGGGTCCAGCCGACACATCCGCCCAAGGCGCGGCGCGGCGGCAAGACGATTCGTTCGCTGGCGGTTCTTCCGCTGGCGACGACGACGAGCGATGCCGCGATCGATTATCTGGCCGACGGCGTCACCGAGAGCCTGATCAACGCGCTATCGCAAATCCCGAAGTTGAAGGTGATGGCGCGGAGCAGCGTCTTTCGCTACAAGGGGCGCGACGTCAGCCCGGAGACGGTCGGACACGAGCTGGACGTGCGCGCCGTGCTCACCGGCCGTCTGCAATCGATCGGCGATCGATTCGTCGTCAGGGCCGAGCTCGTGGACGCGACGGACGGATCGCACATCTGGGGCGGGCAGTTCCAGCGGCCGTCGGCCGACCTGCTGGAGCTGCAGGAAGAGCTCGCGCAGGAGATCGTCGATCAGCTGCGCCTTCGGCTGACGCAGGACGAGCGCAAGCGGCTGAAGAAGCGGCACACGGCCGACCCCCGCGCGTATGAAGCGTACATGCGCGGGCGGTTTCAGCTCGCGAAGCGAACGCCCGATGGGTTCACGAAAGCGATCGAATGTTTTGACCAGGCGATTGCGCACGACGCCGAGTACGCGCTGGCGTACGCGGGGCTCGCGGACTGCTACACGCTGCTCAGCGCCGCGGCATACGCAGACGCTCCACCCGATGCCGCCGACTGCGCGAGGCGCGCGGCGGAGCAGGCGATTCGTCTCGACGGGCAGCTCGCCGAAGCGCACTCGGCGCTGGGATTTGTCCGCTTCCGTCTCGATTGGAATTGGGCGGCGGCCGAGGCGTCGCTGAAACAGGCGTGCGCGCTCAACCCCGGCCACGCGCCGGCCCATCACCGGTTTGCGCTGCTCTTGTCGGCGCTCGGGCGTCACGATGAGGCGCTGCGGGCCATTCGCACCGCGCACGAGCTCGATCCGCTGTCGCTCATCATCGGCACCGCCTACGGGCGGACGCTGCACTTCGCCCGCAGGTACCACGAGGCGATCGCGCAGTTCCGGCGCACGCTCGACATGGACGACACGTTCGTGCAGGCCCATTTCGACCTAGGCTTGTCCTACGCGCAGGCCGGGCGGCATAACGACGCGATTGTCGAGTTCGAGCGGCACCTCGAAGGCCCGCGGCGCCGCCACGTGACGGTCGCGGTGCTCGGCCACACGTGTGCGCTCTCGGGACAGGTCGATCGGGCACGGTCGATTCTCGCCGAGCTCCGCGCCCTGCACACCGCGGAGGGTTCGACCGTGGCGGGCCGCGCGTACATTCATGTCGGCCTCGGCGAGCTCGACGAAGCGGTGGATCTGTTGGAACGGGCCTATGAGATGCACGATGGGCTGTTGGTCTTCCTCAAGGTGGAGCCGATGGTCGATCCGCTGCGATCGCACCCGCGCTTCAAGGTGCTGCTGTCGCATCTCGGCCTCGCCTGACGCCATGAGCATGGTGAGCATTGTTTACAGGGGCCGCGTGTTCTCGGTCGAGGTCGAGCGTGTTCGCCTGGCCAATGGCCGCGAGCACGAGGTCGCCACGGTACGCCATGCCCCGTCGGTCGTGCTGATTCCGCTCCGCGACCCGGAACACATCGTCCTCATCCGGCAATACCGGCACAGCATCCGGCGGGACATCTGGGAGTTGCCGGCC
>JADGOC010000288.1 GCA_017883165.1 Acidobacteriota bacterium | reverse complement strand
TCGTGATCGCCGGCGTGATCGCCGGCCTGCCGGCGCCGGCGCATGCGCAGCTCGGCGGCTGCTGGACAAAGCGCAGAAGGCGCAGGATGCGAAGAAGAAATACGACTCCCTGACGGTGAACGACGAGGCTACACCGCTGCGAAATGACCGGCGGCGATTTCCTTTAGCGCAGCTTCGCGATTGACGAGTGCCGGATCCAGCACGATGCGCTGACGGGGCGCGTCGGGGTCCGGCACCGGAATCGCCGAGAGCAAGGCGCGCGTGTAGGGATGCTGCGGCGCCGCGAAGAGCGCCGCGGTCGGCCCCATCTCCACGATTCTTCCCAGATACATGACGGCGACGCGGCCGCAGATGTGCTCGACGAGCCGCAGGTCGTGCGCGATGAAGAGGTACGTCAGCTTCAGCTGCCGCTGCAGATCCATCAGCAGATTGACGACCTGCGCCTGCACCGAGACGTCGAGCGCCGACACAGGCTCGTCGAGAATCACGAACGACGGGTTGAGCGCGAGCGCCCGGGCGAGCCCGATCCGCTGGCGCTGGCCGCCGCTGAACTCGTGCGGGTAGCGCTCGAGGTGCGCGGGGTCGAGGCCGACCAGCCGGAACAGCTCCGCCACCCGCGCCCGCCGTTGGGCGCGCGCGCCCAACCGGTGGATGATCAGCGGCTCCTCGACGATCTGACGCGCCCGCATCCTCGGATTGAGTGAAGAATACGGATCCTGGAAGACGATCTGCATCTCGCGGCGCGCGTCGCGCATCTGCCGCGGCGAGAAGGCGAGCACGTCCTCGCCGCGGAACCGCACCTGCCCGGACGAGGGCTCGATCAGCCGCAGCATGCAGCGCCCGGTCGTCGTCTTGCCGCTGCCCGATTCGCCGACCAGACCGAACGTCTCACCCTGGTCGATCGTGAAGCTCACGTCGTCCACGGCGTTGACGGTCGTGCCGGCGCGCAGCAAACCGCCGCCGCGCGTGAAGTGCTTGACGAGATGGGAGACTTCGACGAGCGCCATCAGGATCGGGCGGTGACCGGTGGCTGGGGCCTGGTGGCTCGTGGCTGGTGGCTCGTGGCTGGATCGTGCAAATAGCACCGCGCGCGGTGCTCGGGTCCGACCGAGTATTCGGGCGGCGGCGCCGACGTGCACGGCTCGAACCGATCCGGACACCGCGGATTGAACGCGCAGCCGGGCGGCAGGGCGCCAAGCATGGGCACGTTGCCGTCGATGGCGCTGAGGCGCTGGCCTGGCGCGCCGCCGGGGATCGACGCGAGCAGCCCGCGCGTGTAGGGATGCTGGGGATTCCGAAGAATCGCCCGGACCGGGCCGCTCTCGACGATGCGCCCGGCGTACATGACGGCGACGCGATCGGCCGTTTCGGCGATGATGCCGAGGTCGTGCGTGATGAGCAGCAGCGAGAGATTGAACGTCTTCTTCATCTCGCGCAAGAGGTCCAGCACCTGCGCCTGAATCGTCACGTCCAGCGCCGTCGTCGGCTCATCGGCGATGACGAGCGACGGCTGGCAGGCGATCGCCATTGCGATGAGCACGCGCTGGCGCATGCCGCCGGAGAGCTGGTGCGGATAATCGCCGACGCGCGCGGCTGCGTCCGGAATGCGCACGGCCTGGAGCAGTTCCACTGCGCGCGCCGCGGCCTCGCGCCGCGTCGCGCGCCCGTGCACGATGAGCGTCTCGGCGATCTGATCGCCGATCGTGAACACGGGGTTGAGGGCGGTCATCGGCTCCTGGAAGATCAGGGCGATGTCGGCGCCGCGCACCGATTGCATCTCGCGTTCGGAGAGTGCGAGCAGGTCGCGTCCCTTGAAGCGGATGGAGCCGCCGCTGATGCGTCCGGGCGGCTGCACGAGGCGCAGGATCGACAGCGCCGTCACCGACTTGCCGCTGCCCGACTCGCCGACGAGCCCCAGCGTTTCCCCCGCGCGAATCTCGAAGCTGACGGCGTCGACCGCCGGCACCGGGCCGCCCGGCAGGTCGAACACGGTCGTGAGCCGATCGACGGCGAGCAGGGGTTCAGGCATTGGGTGGCGTGCCGGGTGCCGCGTGCCGGGTGCTCATAGCGTCGCCGTTTCTTTGTACTCGCCGAACACCGCGCGCATCGCATCGGCAATTTCGCCGACCGTCGCCTTTGCTTCGACGGCGGCGATGATCGGCGGTACGAGGTTGTCGGCGCCGGCAGCCGCGTGCGTCACGGCGGCAAGCGCCGTCTGCCAGGCGCCGGCGTCGCGGCTCGCGCGAAGCGCCTTGACGCGCGCGATCTGACGCCGTTCGCCCTCGGGGTCAGTGGCAAAAACGACTCCCGACCCATTTCTGGCATCTTCTGCGAACTTGTTCACGCCGACGACGACGGCCTGCCCGGAGTCGACGGCGAGCTGCGCCCGGTACGCGGATTCCTGAATCTCGCGCTGAATGAACCCGGTTTCGATGGCCGTCAGCGTTCCGCCGGCCTGATCGATTCGCGCGAGGAGCGCCTGGGCGCCGCGCTCGATCTCGTCGGTCAGCCGCTCGATAGCCTCGGAGCCGGCCACCGGATCGACCGTGTTCACGACGCCGCTCTCGGACGCGATGATCTGCTGGGTCCGGAGCGCGATCCGCGCCGATTCCTCGGTCGGCAGCGCCAGCGCTTCATCGCGCCCGTTGCAGTGCAGTGACTGCGTGCCACCCAGGACGGCCGCCAGCGCCTGCAGCGCCACGCGGACGATGTTGTTGTCGGGCTGCTGCGCCGTGAGGGTGCTGCCGGCCGTCTGGGTGTGGAAGCGGAGCTGCTGCGCGCGCGGATGTGTCGCATGGAACCGGTCGCGCATGATGTGCGCCCACAGGCGCCGCGCCGCGCGGAACTTGGCGATCTCCTCGAGAAAATCATTGTGCGCGTTGAAGAAGAAAGATACGCGCTGGCCGAACGTGTTGACGTCCAGTCCCGCGTCGATCGCCGCCTCTACGTACGCGATCGCGTGCGCGAAGGTGAACGCCACTTCCTGCACCGCCGTCGAACCGGCCTCGCGGATGTGGTAGCCGCTGATCGAAATCGTGTTCCAGTTGGGCAGCTCGCGCTCGCAGTACGCGAAGATGTCGGTGACGATGCGAAGGGAAGGGCGCGGAGGATAGATGTACGTGCCGCGGGCGACGTACTCCTTCAGGATGTCATTCTGGATTGTTCCCGCCAGGCCCGACAGCGCGGCCGGCGCCGCGCCCTGGCGCCGCGCGACCGACACGTAAAGCGCCAGCAGAATAATGGCGGTGGAATTAATCGTCATCGACGTCGACACGCGATCGAGCGGAATCTTGTCGAAGAGCGCCGCCATGTCGTCGATCGAGTCGATCGCGACACCGACTTTGCCCACTTCTCCCGCGGCGAGCGGATGATCGGAGTCGTATCCCATCTGCGTCGGCAGATCGAAGGCCACGCTCAATCCGCTGACGCCTTGGGCGAGC
>JADGOC010000117.1 GCA_017883165.1 Acidobacteriota bacterium | reverse complement strand
TCGGCCGCAACCACCAGCGGCGCTGGCTTGCCGTCGCGGCTACCGCGGCCGCTTCAGCAGGAAGGTCACACGCGGGCCTGCGTCATCTGGCCCGGCTGCAGCGTGTTCTGTTTGGGGGCCGCGACGCAGCGGCGCGCCGGCGGCCGGCCACGACCGCCAGCGATTTGAACGCGGCGAGCATCTCCCCGTAGCTGAAATTCGCGTTGCGGCCGCTCGGGTTGGGCAGCACGCACACGCGCGCACCTTCGAACGCCTCGTCTTGCAGACCGAGCGCGATCGGCCCCTTCTTCGCGAAGATCGCGCGGTAGAGCGACACGCCCACGAACGCCACGACCCGCGGTTTCCACCGCCGTACTTTCCGGCGAAGCGCGCCGACGCCGGCGAGGTACTCGGCGGGCCGCAAGGTGTCGATGCCCGGCGTCGGACGCCCGATGAGATTCGTGATCCCGAGGCCCCACTCCGGCAGCCGCACGTCGTCTTCCGCGCCGATAGCCTCGGGAACGAGCCCTGACTCGTGCAAGAGCTTCCAGAAGCGGTTCGAGTAGCCCGCGAAGTGATGACCGATCGCCGCCGACCGGATGCCGGGATTGATGCCGACGAGCAGGACGCGCACGCCGGGTCTGACTCGATCACGCAGCGGTTGTAGAATGGCGGCCATGAATTGGCTGTTCAAGGAAGAACCGGCGAACTACAGCTTCGACGCGTTCGCGAAGGACAGGAAGACCGTCTGGAGCGGCGTGAGAAATCCGCTCGCGCAGAAGTATCTGCGTGCGGTGAAGAAGGGCGACCGCATCTTCTATTACCACACCGGCGGCGAGAAATCGGTGGTCGGCATCGCCAAAGCGCTCGCTGATGCCTATTCGGATCCGAACGATCCGTCCGGCAAGTCGGCCGTCGTCGACATCGGGTCGGTGAAGAAGCTGCCGCGCCCGGTGACGCTTGCCGAGATCAAGGCCGACGCGTCGTTCAAGACGTTCCCGCTCGTGCGCATCTCGCGGCTCTCGGTGATGCCGGTGACCGACGCCGAATGGAAGCGCATCGAGTCGATGGCGGGCAAGTAGTTTTACTTATCTTCCTTAAAGCCCGCCGGGACCGCGACGTCGGCCGCGGCGACGTCGGTCGTCACCTTGATCAGCTCGCTGGTGGACGTCATGAACGTCGAGCGATTGCTCTTCGCATCACCTTCGTCTTTCTTCTCAAGCTTCTTTTTCGCGAAGCCACCGAGCATGCCGCCGAGGCCGCCCGACGGGGCGGGCTTGGCCTCGTCGCCGCTCTGCTGCGCCGCCGCCATGTCGGCCGCCGATTTCACCGCATCGATCGTCGTCGTCGTCTGAATCGGAGTGCCGTCGAGCTTGACGTTCTCGGTGTTCATCTTGCCGATCGCGTCCTTCATCATCGGATACATCGCCATCGCGGCCGCCATATCTTCGGCCGATGCGCCGGGCATCGCGGAGCCCTGGAGCTTGCGCCAGTAGCGCTGTTCGAACTCCGGAATCTCTTTCATCGCGGCGATCTTCGGCCCCATCCACATATCCGAGGTGAGCACCAGACCGCCGCCCTCCTCGAGCGTCTTGCCTTTTTCACGCATGGTGATCGTCATGACCGCTTCGTGCGTGTTGTAGCCGTTGATGGTCTTCTTCTGCCCTGTTTCCTTCAGGCTGAAGTCGATCTCCATCTGTTTCTCATTCTTGTTCGGTGCGGCGGGCTCGGCTGCCTTGCCTTGTTCCTTGCGGGCGTTCTCTTCCGCCTTTTTCCGCGCCTCTTCCATGTGGCGGCGAAGTTCCTCGAAGGTCATCACCTTGTAGGTCTTGTGCTTCATGTCGAGGTCGTAGATCTTCTCTTCGCCGAGGTCGATGATCTGGCCGGTCGCCTCGGTCAGCGTCGCCTTGCGATCGCCCTTCACGGCGATGGTCGACACGACACCTTCGCGCGCCGCTTTGCCGCCGAAGATGTTCACCATTTTGCCGAGCACGCCGGCGAACTCGACGCGGCCCTTTTGGTCGGCCCGGACGTCGGCCCTGAGCGAGTACGAGGAGACCACCAGCAGAGAAGACGTCAACGCCACGGCGATGCGCGAGCGAAACATGTGACCTCCAAGAATCTGAAAAAACCTAGTCTACACCGCTCGGGCGGCCGTCGGGCGACTCCCCGCGCGGGCCAACAAAAGCGTAATGGCGATCACGGCCGGCGCCCACACGATCGCGAGCCCGGCAAATCCCATGCGCTCGAATAGGAATCCTCCGAGCGCCGGTCCGCCCAGCAGCCCCGCGCCCCACGCCACGTTGTAGAGACCGTACGCGACGCCGAAGGACTTGATCCCTGCGTCGGACGTCGCTTCGCCCATGTATGCCAGCGACGGCGTGATCACGAGCGCCATCGTCGCCACCTGGAGGACGAAGAGCGCGACGGCTGATTCGAACGTCCGCGTGCGGGCGAGGATCGGCAGCACCAGCGAAGTGAGCAGGAGGCCAAGCAGCGTGAGGCGGCGCGCTCCCCACCGATCCGCCAGGCGTCCGTAGATCGGATGCAGCAGCGTCGTCGCCACGGCGGCGATGCCGAAGAGGAGACCGATGCGCGCCGGGCCGACGCCGAGCGTCTGCAGATGCATCGCCATCACCGGCTCGAGCATCGTGATCGTGGCTGACGCCGCGACGACGGCGGCCGCGCACGCGCCGATCGCGGGCACCCGAAGCACGACGCCGATGGGCACGGGATCGTGCGCCGATCGGGGCGACGGAATCCGCAGCCAGAGAAAGGCCAGCGCGCCGGCCACCGCCATCGCCGCGACCGTGACGAACGGCAGCCGGATGCCGCCCATTTCGTACAGCCAGCCGCCAAGCGACGGCCCGACCATGAACGCGAATCCGGTGCCCGACATGACGATGCTGGTCACGCGGCCGCGTTCGTCCGCGCCGTAGAGGTCCGCGATCAGCGCGAAGCCGACGACCCACGTCACCGCGTCGGCGGCGCCCTGGACCAGACGCGCGGCGAACAGGCCCGGCAAACCGCGGGCGAACGCAAAGAGCAGCGTCGCCGCCGCGAGCGCGACGAGGCCGCCGGCCATCGGCGCCTTGCGGCCGATGCGATCGGACATCGCGCCCATCGGCATCGACACGATGAGCAAGGTGAGACCGAACGAGGCAAACAGGAGCCCGATCGTCGTTGGCGACGCCCCGAGCCGGCGGCTCAGATCCGGCAGCACCGGCACTGCAATCGAGTAGGCGACGATGTCGGTGAAGGTGGCGAAGGTGACGAGCGCGACGGCGACGGCCCTGGAATCTCGCAGCGACATCTCTGGTTTCAACGACAGTTGATCACGAAGGAGGCGGCCTAGCGTTTTTTCAGATACAGCGACCCGAGCGGCGGAACCATGAGGCGGACGGAGTGCTCGAAGCCATGCGCCGGAATGGGTTCGCTGGCCACGCCGCCGCCGTTGCCCCCGTTACCGACATCGCTGCCGCCGTAGACGGCGCTGTCGCTGTTCAGCAGCTCCGCGTACCAGCCCGGCTGCGGCACGCCGACGCGGTACTCGGGACGCGGTACCGGCGTGAAGTTGAACACCATCACGAGGCAGTCGCGGCGGTCGCGCGCGTAGCGCGCCATCGACAGGACGCTGTTCTCGTTGTCGTTGCAGTCGATCCAGCGGAAGCCGCCCGGATCGAAGTCGCATTCGTGCAAGGCCGGCTCCGCGCGGTAGTGCGCGTTCAAATCCTGCACGAACCGGCGCAGCGCGGCGTGCGCCGGATCGTCGAGCAGGTGCCAGTCGAGGCTGCGATCGTGATTCCATTCGCGCCACTGCCCGAACTCATCCCCCATGAACATCAGCTTCTTGCCGGGATGGCCGTACATGTAGGCGTACAGCGTGCGCAGCGTCGCGCGCTTCTGCCACGCGTCGCCCGGCATCTTGTCGAGCATCGCGCCTTTGCCGTACACGACCTCGTCGTGCGAGAACGGCAGGATGAAGTTCTCCGTGAACGCGTAGAGCATCGAGAAGGTGATGAGACTGTGGTGCCAGCGGCGATGCACCGGATCCTCGTGCGCGTACACCAGCGTGTCGTGCATCCAGCCCATGTTCCACTTGTAGCTGAACCCGAGGCCCCCCGCGTACACGGGACGGCTGACGCCGGGCCACGCCGTCGACTCCTCCGCCGCCGTGATCGTGCCCGGATGCTCGCCGTGCGTCAGGCGATTGAGCTCCTGCAGAAACGTGATCGCGTCGAGATTTTCGCGTCCGCCGAACCGGTTCGGCACCCACTCCCCGGGGGCGCGCGAATAATCCAGGTAGAGCATCGACGCGACGGCGTCCACCCGCAGGCCGTCGACGTGATACTCCTCGAGCCAGAAGAGCGCATTCGACAGCAGGAAGTTTCTGACCTCGTTCCTGCCGTAGTTGAAGATCAGCGTGCCCCAGTCCTGGTGCTCGCCCTGGCGCGGGTCCTCGTGCTCGTAGAGCGCCGTGCCGTCGAACTGCGCGAGGCCGTGCGCGTCTTTCGGGAAGTGGCCCGGCACCCAGTCGAGAATCACGCCGAGGCCGGCCTCGTGGCAGGCGTCGATGAAGAACTTGAAATCCTCTGGCGGGCCGAATCGGCTCGTCGGCGCAAAGAAGCCGAGCACCTGATAGCCCCACGATCCTGAGAAGGGATGCTCCATCACCGGCAGCAGCTCGAGGTGCGTGAAGCCCATCTCTTTCGCGTACGGCACGAGCCGGTGCGCGAGCTCGCGGTACGACAGGAAGCGATTGCCCTCTTCCGGCACGCGCGCCCACGATCCGAGATGCACTTCGTAGATCGACATCGGCCGATCGAGCCCGCCGCGCCGCTCGCGCCGCGCCGCGATCCACTCGGCATCGCGCCACCGGTAGCCGGCGATGTCGCGCACGACGGCCGCCGACTGCGGCGGCACCTCGAAGGCGAAGCCGAACGGATCGGTTTTCTTCAGCAGCGCTCCGGACCGCGTGCGAATCTCGAACTTGTACTTCTCGCCGTCCCGCAGCTCGGGCACGAAGATTTCCCAGACGCCGTTCGGCATCAGCAGCCGCATCGGATGGACCCGGCCGTCCCACGCGTTGAAATCGCCCACGACGCTGACGCGGTCGGCATTCGGCGCCCACACGGCGAAGTGAATGCCCGTCGTCCCGCCCCAGGTGATGCGGTGCGCGCCGAGCTTCTCGAACGCGCGATGATGCGTGCCTTCGGAGAGCAGATGCAAATCGAAATCGGTCAGCACGCGTCCGTACCGGTACGGGTCGTCCACGTCGACGACGACGTCGCCGGGATAGGTGATGCGGAGACGATAATCGGGCACACCGGCGCCCCCGGGACCATCAATCTTCGCTTCGAAGACGCCTAGCGGCGCGCGGCGCGCCATCACTCGACGCTCGCCGGTCGCCGGCAGCAGGAGCTCGATCGATCGCGCGGCCGGATTGAATGCCCGGATGACCCCTTCCTCGACGTGAGGACCAAGCACGGCGAACGGATCGCGGTGCTGCCCGGCGGCGAGCGCGCCGAGAGCGAGGTCGAGCGCGCTGGGGTGGATCGCCGGAGTCATGACGTTGATCTTATCGGCTTTTGTGTTAGAACAGGCCTGCAGAGGACATTCGCATGAAAAACCCCCAGCAAATCGGACGCCGCCGCTTCATCAAAGCCGTTCCGGCCGCGGTGGCGGTCGGCATGACGCTGCCGAAAATCGCCGCCGCCGCCGGCACCGTGGCACCACACTTCCCCATTATTCCCCAGGGCCGGGGCGGCGCTCCCCCGCGATTCGGGAAAGACGTCCTCAAATGCGCTGAACAGGTCGCCGGCCTCGAGTTCACCGACGCCGAAGAAGAAGCGATCGTCCGCGGCGTGAGCGGCAACCTGACGAGCTACGAACAGCTTCGCAAGATCGACATCCCGCTGGACACGGAGCCGGCCATCACGTTCCGGCCCTACCTGCCCGGGAAACAGCCGGGCGGCCGTTCGACGCGCAACGCGAAGCTCGCCGTCGCGAAGCCGGCGCGCGTCCAGGTCGGCTCCTCGCTCGAGGATCTCGCGTTCGAGCCGATCCCGGTGTTGGCCTCGCTCATCGAGAGCCGCAAGATCACCTCGACCGATCTGACCAAGATGTACCTCGCGCGGCTCAAACGCTACGGCGATCCGCTTCACTGCGTCATCACGCTCACCGAAGATCTCGCGCTTGCGCAGGCGGCCAACGCCGACAAGGATCTGAAAGCGGGGCGCTATCGCGGGCCGCTGCACGGCATCCCGTGGGGCGCGAAAGATCTCTTCGACACCAAGGGCATCAGGACGACGTGGGGCGCGAAGCCGTTCGAGGATCGCGTGCCCGACATCGACGCGACGATCGTCGAGCGGCTGCGCGAGGCGGGCGCCGTGCTGTGCGCGAAGCTGTCGATGGGCTCGCTCGCGCAGGGCGGCATATGGTTCGGCGGCTCGACGCGCAACCCGTGGGCGCCCGACGCCACCTCCAGCGGATCGTCGGCCGGCCCCGGCGCGGCGACGGCCGCGGGGCTCGTCGCCTTCGGCATCGGCACCGAGACGCGCGGCTCGATCATGTCGCCCGCGAGCACGTGCGGCGTCGTCGGCCTGCGCCCGACGTACGGGCGCGTGAGCCGCTATGGCGCGATGGCGCTCAGCTGGACGATGGACAAGATCGGCCCGATGTGCCGGAGGGTCGAGGACTGCGCGATCGTGTTCAACGCGATCTACGGTGCCGACAACCGCGACGACACCGTAGTGGACGCGCCGTTCACGTGGAACCCGGACGTGCCGCTGTCGAGCCTGAAGATCGGCTACGTCAAGCGCGAGTTCGAGCTCGCGCCGCCGAATCCGAACGCGCCAGCAGGAGGTGTCGGCGGACGCGGCGGCCTCACGCCGGAAGAGGCGCGCAGACGCGCCGAGGAGCGCAACAAGCTCCTGAACGACGCGCTCAGCGTCTTACGCGCCGCCGGTGCGAAGCTCGAGCCGATCGAGCTGCCTGACCTCCAAACCAACACGATCAACTTCATTCTGACGACGGAAGGCGCCGCGGCGTTCGACGATGCGACCCGCGACAGGCGGCTCGACATGATGAACGCCAACGGCCCCGACTTCGGCAGCACGTGGCCGAACTCGTTCCGCACCCACCGCTTCGTGCCGGCCGTCGAGTACATCCGCGCGCAGCGCGCGCGCACGCTGCTCATCCGGCAGATGGACGCGTTGATGTCGAAGGTCGACGTGTTCCTTTCGCCGACCACCAGCGCGAGCCTCAGCATCACGAACCTGACGGGCCACCCGGCGTTGTGCCTGAAATCGGGTTTCGTGGACGGGACGCCGCAGGCACTAATGATCACCGGCCGCTTGTACGACGAAGCGTCAGTGCTCCGCGTGGCGCTCGCCTACGAGCGCGCAACCAAGTGGCACGAGATGAACCCCGCGCTCGACGAGAACCTGAAGAAGATGAAGACGGAGGATCCGGAACCCGAAACGGCCCATCCGGAGTTCGGGTTCCTGAACCTGTAAGGGCCGAGCCCGTCTCGGCCCCTACTTCTCGATCGTCGCCTTCTTGATGTAATCGAGCTTCGGGAACGACGCGTTCAAGTAGGCGTTCCCTTTCGCGACGATCTCGCCCTGGTCCGGCCGCTCGCCGTACTGCGCCGTGATCTTGTCGACGACGTTCATCCCGGACACCACCTGGCCGAACGGGGCGAAGCCCTGGCCGGAGTGGTCGAGGGTGGTGTTATCGCTGAAATTGATGAAGAGCTGCGTCGAGCGCGAATTCGGGGCGCCGGTCTGCGCGAACGTTACGTAGCCGCGCTTGTTGCTCTGCTTCACCGGGTCGTCCTTCATGTTCGTGTTCTGCCAGATCTTCTGAATCGCGGGGTTGCCGTTCATCCCGAACTGCACCATGAAGCCCGGCACGACGCGGAAGAACCGGCAGTCGTCGTAGAAGCCGTTCTTCACGAGGTTGTAGAAGCGATCGGCTTCGTTCGGCGCCCAGTCGCGGTGCACTTCGATGACGAACGCGCCGGCGCTTGTATCGAACGTCGCCTTGTAGGTGGCGGGCGCAGTTTCCTTGAGCTGCTCGGGGTTCCGCAGCTTCGCCTTGCTGAAATCCACAGCGCCCGTCTGGGCGGCCGCTCCCGCCGGAATCGCCGCTAGCGCGGCGGCCGCAACGCCAATCATCGTCATCAGTCGAACAGTCATGTGATCTCCTAGAGGTAAAGAGTGCCTTCACCGGCGACGACGGCCTCGCCGCCGACGCGGACGCTCGTGATCTCGTTCTTCGTCGCGCCAATCGAAATGTGCACGTGGCTCGGCCGTCCCATCTTCACGCCCTGCAGGCTCAGCATCGCACGCGCCTTCTCCAGCGTCACGACCTTGTGGCGCAGCAGATAACACCCAAGCGGTCCGCTCGCGCTGCCCGTCGCGGGGTCCTCGCCGACGCCGAGGCTCGGCGCGAACATGCGGCTGTAGACCGTGGCTTTGTCGCCGCCGGGTTGCGCCGAGAAGACGAACACCCCGTGCGCCGCCTTCTTCGACGATTCGTAGAACGCGGCGAGCGCGTCGGTGTCGAGCATGGCGCCGTCGACCGCCTGACGCGTGGTCAGCGGAATGAACAGGAATGGCACGCCGCAGGAGATGACCTGCACCGGGAGTCCGGTGCCCGATACCGCCGCCGTCGATAAACCGAGTGCCGCCGCCGCGCCGGCCGGATCGGCGATCGGTTCGCCGAAGGTCGGATTCGGCTGGGTCATCCAGGCGAAATTGAGCGTCTTGTGCTTCCACGACAGCGACACCGGTACCGGGCCGACGCCGAGGCCGAAGACGAACGTGTCGCAGTCGGGGCCGATGACGCCCGAGCGCGCGAGGGCGTAGGTGCTGCCGATGGTCGGATGGCCGGCCATCGGCAATTCCTCGGCTGGCGTGAAGATCCGCATGCGCGCGTCGGTGCCCTTCCGCTCCGGCGGCAGGATGAAGGTCGACTCCGAGAAGTTCATCTCCTTCGCAATCGCCTGCATCGTCTCGCCGGTGAGGCCGCGGCCGTCCAGGAAGACGGCGAGCTGGTTGCCGCCGAAGAGATGGTCGGTGAAGACGTCGAGGTGCAGGTACCGGTATGATTTCATGATGTACAGGCCGGCAAAGCCGGCACGGAGAGCATATCAATGTTGTACGCACATTTCATCACGAGCGAAGGCAACTTCACGGCGCGGCTGTTCGACGCGGAAGTCCCCAATACGGTCGCGAACTTCGTCGGGCTGGCCGAAGGCACCAAGGAATGGACCGATCCGCGGACCCACGGGAGGGTGAAACAGCCGTATTACAACGGCACCGTGTTTCACCGCGTCATCGCCGGCTTCATGATTCAGGGCGGCGACCCGCTCGGACAGGGCACCGGCGGGCCCGGCTACAAGTTCGCCGACGAGTTCAGTCCCAAGCTGCGGCACAGCAAGGCGGGGATCCTGTCGATGGCCAACAGCGGACCGAACAGCAACGGCGGCCAGTTCTTCATCACGCTGGCCGAGACGTCGTGGCTGAACGACAAGCACAGCGTGTTCGGCGAGATCGCCGAAGGGATGGATGTCGTGAAGAAAATTGGCGGCGTTGCGACGAGCAAGCCGGGCGACCGTCCGCTGAAGCCGATCACGATCGAGTCGGTGACAATAGAGAAAAAGTAGCGTCCGCCGCCACGACGAGTCAGCGGCCGTGGCGGCGCAAGAACGCCGCCGCTTCGCGATGGCCTTTCTGCTCCGCGAGCGCGAGCGGCGTCACCCCTTCGTCGTTCGACGCGCGGACGTCGGCGCCCTGCGCGACGAGCGCTTTGATCGCGTCGAGATTGTTGGTCGCCGCCGCCAGATGCAGCGGCCGCCAGCCGGCGGCGTCGGCGGCGTCCACGTCGGCGCCGTGGCCGAGTAGCAGCCCTGCCGCCTTTTTCTGATTCGCCGCGAGCGCGGCGTGCAGCGGCGTGTTGGCGGTGGGATTGGTCGATCGTGCGGCGACGTCGGCGCCCTGCGCGAGGAGATGCTCGACGATCTTGGCGTGGCCAAAAAACGCCGCCAGGTGCAGCGGGGTCCACCCGTCGTCGCTATGGCCGCCGATCTCGTCCGGCGCGCCGCCGAGCAGGCGCTCGACGCGCTCGAGCTCGCCGGCCGCGCACGCTTCGAAGAGCGACAGATCCGCGCCGCGCGCCACCAGCAGATTCACGATCGCCTGCTGGCGGTGGTACACCGCGGTGAGGATCGCGCTGCCGCCGGCGCCGCGCGCGTTCACCAGCGCCGGCGCCGCCGACACCATCGCTTTCACACGTTCGAGCTCGCCCGCTTTGATGGCGTTAAAAAAGTCCGTCTGGCTCGAGGCCGAATCCTGCATACAGCCGATTCCAGCGCCAGTCTCGCGACCGCCGCCTCCATCACCTCATTTCAATTACTCAATTCAATTACCAGATCACCAAATCACCAGATCACCAAATTCCCTATCTCTCTCCCAGCCACTGATCCTGCAGGATCGTCACCGGCTTGGTCATCGTCTTACCGTTCGCCGACAGCGTGACGATGTAGGTGCCCGGTCCGAGGCCGCCGACCCCGCCGCGCCCGCCGCCGCCACCGCCGAAGGCACCGCCGCCGCCCTGCGCGTTCGCCGGCGGATTCGGCGCCAGGTTCCAGACGACACGGTTGATGCCGGCGTTCTTGGTGCCGTCGAGATTGCGGACGACCTTCCCCGTCGCGTCGGCGATCGTGATCTTCACGTCACCGCTGGCCGCGGTCTTCAGGTAGTAGTTGATCGCCGCGCCGCGCGGCCCGTTCTCGCCAATGAACACCTTCTGCCCGCCGACCTGCTGGCCGTGCTGCTGATCGTTCAGCCACGCCACGACCGGGCGGACGTCGAACAGGAACGCATCCTGCGCCGCCACGCTCGGCGTGAATTGCTGCAGCGGCGTGATGTCGTCCGCGATCCACACGCTGCGGCCGTGCGTCGCGACGATGAGATCGCCGTCGCGCGGGTGCACCAGGATGTCGTCGGTGCGCACCGTCGGGTAATCGGTCATGAACTTCTGCCACTGCCCCCCGCCGTCCAGCGAGATGTAGAGGCCGAACTCCGTGCCGACATAGAGCAGATCCTTGTTCTTCGGGTCCTCGCGAACGACCTGCACGTTACCGGACGCGGGCAGGTTGTTCGTGATACTCGCGAACGTCTTGCCGTAGTCGCGCGTCACGAAGACGTACGGCTTCAGGTCGTCGCTGCGATGGCCGTCGACCGACACGTACGCCGTCCCGGCGTCGAAGTGCGATGCGTCGATCCGGGAGATCCAATACAGGTTGTTCGGCGGCAGCCCTGGAAGATTCTTGCCGACCTCCGTGAAGTTGACGCCGCCGTCCCGGCTCACCTGCAGATTCCCATCGTCGGTCCCCGCCCAGACGACACCGGGCAGGAGCGGCGACTCGGAGATCGAGATGATCGTGCTGTAGGACACGACGCCGTCGTTCTTCGAGAGCTGGGTCAGGTTTCCGGGCGCGCCCATCAGGCTGACCGTGTGGCGATCGATCTGTTTGGTGAGGTCGGCGCTCGCTACCCACTGGTCGCCGCGGTTGTACGACTTGAACAGCCGGCTGCCGCCGAGCCACACGATGCTCGAGTTGTGCGGAGAGAGGACGACCGGCGTGTTCCAGTTGAAGCGATAGATGTCGCCGGGCGTCGAGTTGAGCACGTTCGGCGGACCGCCGCGCCCGCCGCCGCCGGCCTGCGGCTGCGCTTCCGCGCCGCCTTCTTGAATCGGCGGAGCCGCAGCTGCCTCGGCGCCGGCGGCGCCAGCGCCTCCCGCACCGGCGCCCGGCGCCGCGTTCGCGCCGCGTTCGCCA
>JADGOC010000116.1 GCA_017883165.1 Acidobacteriota bacterium | reverse complement strand
TCAATCCGGGACGCCGCTCTTTCTGAGGATCGCCATCATCGGGCACCAGCCGGTGAAGGCCGACTGAAAGAGGTTCAGCCCGACGAAGACCGTGAACCACAGAAAGTACGGGTGCACGTACATCCCGAGCAGCACGCTCGCGGCGACAAAGAACCCGGCAATCATCCGCAACATCGATTCGACGGTCATTATTGGCCTCCAGGACTCACTTCAGGAACGAACAGCATCGGACGTTCGCAGGCACGGACCAGCGGCTCGCCCACATTGGACAGCCACCCGCCGGACCGCGGGAGGGGCGTGGCGATGGCCAGCAGTGTGGCCTCCGTGCGCGCCAGCGCCGCCTCGATCGGCTCCTGCCGGGCGTGAACGGCTTCCCCCTCGCAGCAGGCCGCGAGCGCGTGTGCATACTCGAGCGCGGCCGCGCCGGTGAGCGGTGGTGACGCGTGCACGAGCATCCGGCGGAACACGTGCTCTGGCGCCGTCGGCACCGATTCGCGGCGGACGATCAGCAGCGGCTGCGCGAGGGCTCGGAGCACCCGCTCAGCCACCGACCCCAGCCACCAGCGCGTCGGGCCGCGGCGTCCGTGCGTGCCCATCACGACCAGATCGGATCCCGTGGCGGCGTTCAGGATGGCGTCGGTGGGTGATCGGTCGTCCACCACGGCGGTGAAGGGATGCGGCGTGTGCTGACGCCCGAACGCCGTCAGCGCCTGTTCGACGCGGTTCCGGATGGTGTGCTGCTCGGCTTCGAGGGTCTCGATTTGCTCAGGGGTGAAGTAGGGCGGAGCCTCGAAGCGTTCGGCGTGCAGGAGCCGCAGTGTGGCGCCGCAGTGCGCCGCCAACGCACCCCCGACCGCCACCGCGCGGGCCGACGCCTCCCCGAAATCAACGGCCACCAGAATGGAGCGTGGGCACTCGGTCATGCGTGCCTCATGTGTCGATGGGTCAGGTAATAGGTGATGGGCACGGTCATCCGCGACAGCAGCAGCGAGGCGACTTCGCCGGCCATCAGCGAGATGGCGAGTCCCTGAAAGATCGGGTCGAACAGAATCACGGCCGATCCGACGATGACGGCCGCCGCCGTGAGCGCCATCGGGCGGAACCGGACGGCGCCGGCGTCCACCACCGCTTCCTCGAGCGACATGCCATCTCGCACGCGCAGCTCGATGAAATCGACCAGGATGATCGAGTTGCGCACGACGATGCCCGCGCCCGCAATGAAGCCGATCATCGAGGTCGCGGTGAAGAACGCGCCGGCCAGCGCGTGTGCCGGCAGGATGCCGACGAGCGCGAACGGGATCGCCAGCATGATCGTGACCGGCGTGACGAACGACTGGAACCAGCCGACCACGAGGACGTAGATCAGGATCAGCACCGCCGCGAACGCGATGCCCAGATCGCGGAAGACCTCGTAGGTGATGTGCCACTCGCCGTCCCACTTCATCGCGTACCGCGAGCTGTCGGACGGCTGATGGGTGTTGTAGATATCCAGCCCGTAGCCCTCCGGCAGACGGACGTCGCGCAGCGCGCGGTTCATCTGCAGGATGGCGTAGACCGGGCTTTCCACGACGCCCGCCACGTCACCGGTCACGTACGTGACGGGCAGCAGATTCTTGTGATAGACGCTGGCCGCTTCGACCGACGGGACCGGACGCGTCAGCTCGCCGACCGCCACGGACGGGTCGCCGATGCGCAGGGATTGCAGCGCGTCGAGCGATCCGCGTTGCTCGCGCGGCAGGCGCAGCACGATCGACACGGGCTCACGGGCATCCGGATCGTGCAGCAGTCCGGCCGCTGCGCCGCCCGTGGCCATCTTCACCACCGACATCACGTCGGCGGCTGAGACGCGGGCGGTCGCGATCTTCTCGTCATCGACCTCCAGCCGCCATTTCGGACGCGTCGATTCCACGTACCAGTCCACGTCCACGACGCCCGGCGTCTTCTCGAACGTCCGGCGAACGGTGTCTGCCACCTCCATCCGCCGCGCGGGATCGGGACCGTAAACCTCGGCGACGAGCGTCTGCAGCACCGGTGGACCCGGTGGGGCTTCGACGACCTGAATCGTCGCGCCGAGCCGCGCCGCCAACGGCGTGAGCTGCGCGCGGATGCGTTTCGCGATGGCGTGACTCTGCTCGCGCCGGTCGTCCTTCGGCGTCAGCATCAGCTGCAGGTCGGCGAGGTTCGGGTTGCGCCGCAGAAAGTAGTGACGCACGAGCCCGTTGAACGTGTACGGCGAGGACGTACCTGTGTAACTTTGCACGCTGGTGACCGCGGCGTCGGCCAGCGCGACGTCGGCCAGCGCCGACGCGACGGTCGCGGTGGCTTCGAGCGGGCTGTCGTCGGGCATCCGGATCATGACCTGCAACTCGCTCTTGTTGTCGAACGGCAGCATCTTCACGGTGACGAGGCCCAACGGCACGAGCAGCGCGGCCGCCACGAGGAGGACGGCGACCGCCGACAGAAACGTCAGACGGCGGCGGGGCCGCGCGATGAGCGGCGCCATGACGCGCCGGTAGAGCGCGGTCAGCCGATCTTCCGGCTCGTCGGTGTGGCCGCTCGGTCGCTTCAGCAGCCTGACGGCCGCCCAGGGCGTGACGATGAAGGCGACGAGGAGGGAGAACACCATCGCCGCCGACGCCCCGATCGGAATCGGCCGCATGTAGGGACCCATCAATCCGCCGACAAACGCCATCGGCAGGATGGCGGCGACAACGGTCAGGGTCGCGAGAATCGTCGGGTTGCCCACTTCATCCACCGCGCGCACCGCCGTCACCTCGAGGCTCTGTGTGTCGCCGACCAGCCGCGTGTGCCGCACGATGTTCTCGACGACCACGATCGCGTCGTCGACGAGAATGCCGATGGAGAAGATCAAGGCGAAGAGCGTGATTCGGTTCAGCGTGTAGCCGTACAGATAGAACACGAACAGCGTGAGCGCGAGCGTCACGGGAATGGCCGTGAGGACGACCAGCGCCTCGCGGCGTCCGAGGACGAGCCAGATCAGGAGCGAGACGGAGACGACCGCCAGGAACATGTGCCAGAGGAGCTCGTTCGATTTCTGCGCCGCCGTCTCGCCGTAATTGCGCGTGATCGAGATCTGGAGGTCGCGCGGCAGCAGGTAGCCGCGCGCGGCCTCCACCTTGCGCTCGATCGCGCGCGTCAGCGTGATGGCGTTGGTGCCCGTCCGCTTGGCGATCGACAGGGTCACCGCCGGGAACGCCTGACCGCCCTTCGTGTGGTACGAGACGTAGTCGACCGGCACGCCGCCTTCGTCCGCCACCCGCGCGATGTCGCCGAGCCGCACGGGGCCGCCGGACGATCCGACGACGATATTTCGCAGCGCGCCAAGGGACTGTGGCCAGTTGCCGGCCTCCACGCGCACGTCGCGATTGCCCGCAACGAGATCGGCGGCGCCACTGAGCGCGTTCGCGCGTGAGAGCGCCTGCTGGACGCGGAGCGGATCGAGTCCGCGAGCCGCCAGTGCGGCGGTGTCGAGATCCACCGTGACCTGCCGCGGGCGGCCCCCGATCACGGTCACCTCGGAAATATCCGGCACTTCTTTCAGCGCTTCGTGGAGCTGGGCCGCCATCGCGCGCAGCCGCACATCGTCATAGCCCGCGCCCCAGAGCGTCAGCGCCATGACCGGCACGTCGTTGATCGAACGCGCTTGGACGAGCGGCGTGGCGCCGGGCGGTAGCGCGGCGGCGTTGGACGACAACTTTTCGCGAACGCGCACGAGCGCGCGATCCTCGTCCTGGCCGACCAGAAAGCGGATCACCACCATCGCGTGTTCGGCGCTTGATGTTGAGTACAGGTACTCGACGCCAGGCACCTCCCACAGCAGTTGTTCGAGCGGACGGGTGACCCGCTGCTCGATCTCGGTGGGCGACGCGCCCGGCATCTCGACGAACACGTCGATCATCGGCACGATAATCTGCGGCTCTTCCTCGCGCGGCAGCGCGAGCACGGCGTAGACGCCGAGCAACAGCGACGCCGCGATGATGAGCGGCGTCAATTTCGAGTGAATGAAGGTTTCGGCGAGCCGTCCCGCCAGCCCGCGGCCGCCCGTCATGGCCGGGCTCCGGCCGTCTGGACTTTCATGCCGTCTTCGAGCCCGATCGGCGGAGCGATCACGACGCGATCGCCCGGAGCGATGCCGGCGAGGATCTCGACGTCGCGGTCGCGCGTTTCGCCAGGCGTCACCGCGCGGAGGCGGGCGACGCCGGTGGCGTCCACGGCGAACAACATGGCGAGTTGTCCACGGTGGAGGATCGACGACGCCGGCACCGCCAGGGTCCGTCGCGACGGGGCTGAGAGCCGCACCCGCCCGAACTGGCCGGACCGGAGGCCGTCACGTCGCGCGAGATCCAGCTTGACGAGAAAGGAATGGGACGCGGGGTCGAGGCGCGCGATCTCCACGATCTTCGCGGGGCTCCAGGCGGCGTCAGCCGGCACGTCTCCGGCGTCGAGACGAACCTGGGCCTCGGTGCCAACTCTGACGAACGACGCACGCGACCCGTCAATGCGCACCTCGAGCCGGTACGCGCTCGTCTCCTCCACGGTGAGCAGTTCTGCCGCGGGAGCGGCGAGCGCTCCGGGATCGACGACTCGGTTCGCGACCACGCCGTCAAAGGGCGCCGTGAGCGTGGCGTAGGTGACGGCAATGGACGCGGCCTCGGAGGCCGCCTGCGCGGCGTCGAGCGCCGCGCCCGCTTCCGCGACGCGCGCGTGTGCGCCGCCGGCGCGTCCGTCGGCGGCCGAGAGGGCGGCGACCGCTTCGTCGAGTTCCTGCGCGGTCGCCGAATTCCTGGCGTGCAGGCCCTGAATACGGCCATGTGTCGCGCGCGCGAGCGTGACCGCTGCGTCGGCCGCGCGCGATTCGGACTCCGCGGCGTTGACGCCTTGACGGGTGGCGCCGAGCGCCGCGGCCGCCCGCGCCGCGTTCGCCCGCAGCTCGCGTCCGTCGAGGACGATGAGGACGTCGCCGCGCCGCACGCGATCGCCGGCGCGCACGCGCACGTCGAGGACCGGCGCGACGATCCGGCTGGAGACCGCGGCGGTCTGCCGGGCGCGCACGATGCCGCCGGCGTCGAAGGTGGATGGCCAGTCAACGGGCTGGACGTCGACGATCGCCGTGCGCACCTCAGCCCCAGTGGTAGCGTTGCTGCGCGCCGGCGCCGGCTGACAGGCACCGAGCATGAGCAGACCGGCCGACGCGACACACGCAGTGATTACCTTCACATCAACCTCGCGTTACGGATTCCGTCCGAGCGCCCGCCGCAGCTCGGCATTCGCCTCGACGCGCTCGACGATCGCCGCCGTGCGCTGCGCCTCGGCGTCGAGTACCGCGGTCGACGCCCGCAACACGTCCTGGACCGGCGCCATGCCCGCGTCGTAGCGATCGCGTATGATGCGCTGGCTTTCTCGCGCCTGATCGACGGCCGTCGCGGCGACCGCCTGGCGCGCCTGCGCCGACTCGAGACGGCGCAGCGCCGTGAGCAGCTCGACCTGCACGGCCGCCCGCGCATCGTCGTGCTCAGCCCGCGCGCGCGCCAGCGCGGCGGCCGACGCGCGCGCGCTCGCGATCTCGGCGCCGCCCGTCGAGAGGGACCAGCGCACTTCACCGCCGACCACCCATGCCGAGGCGCGATCGGCGAAGCTCGTGCCGTCGAGCTGATAGCCGGCCTGCGCCGCGAGCTGTGGCATCCACGCGGCGCGCGCCTGACGGCGACCCGCATCGGCCATGCTGACCGCGGCGGCGGTCCGCCGCAATTCAGGTCGAGCGGCTTCGGCTTCCGCCACGAGTTGCGACCAGGAGGCCGGCGCCGTGTCGTTCACCGCGGGTGGCTCCTGGACCGCGAACTCGCCATCCACGGGTGTCCCCATCAGCCGATTCAGCTCCGCCCGCAGGATGGCGGCGTCGCCCGTCGTCTGAATCGCGCGTTGCCGAACGTCGGCGAGATGCACCGCCAGGGAGAGCACGTCAGCCTCGGTGACCGTACCCGCGTCGCGCCGGCGCCTCGCCCGCGCGATGTCCTCCTCTGCCGCGGCGATGGACGCGGCGGCGGTGCGCAGGCCGCTCTCGGCGATCAGCAGCCGCCCGTACGTCTGCGTGACGTGAAGCACCAGCGCGGCCGCCGCCTCGTCAAGGGCGGCCTGTGCCATCACGCGGCCGCTGGCGGCGGAGGAGACGCCGGCGCGCGTCCGGCCGCCGTCGAATACCATCTGTTCGATGGCGACCGCGCCGTGAAAGAAGCCGATGGGATTGGGCTGATTGAGCGCGTCGATGGCGAAGTTCGGCGCCCCGAACCGCCGCGCGGAGAGCAGCGAGCTGAAGACGAACACCGGCTGATCGCCACGCTGCCACGACTCGACGAACGACGCGCGCGGAAAATATTGCGATCGGGTGACGGCCACGCGTGCATCGGCTTCGTCGGTCCCGGCGCGCGCCGCGGCCAGCCCGCGGTTGTGCGCGAGGGCGTCATGCACCGCCCGATCGAGTGTCAGCACCTCCTGTCCGGAGGCCGGGTTCGAGAGCACGGTGAGGAGCAGACCAGCCAGTGCGCCGCGAAGGGGCATTTGTGCGATAGATTCAAGAAGCCGGCCTGTGGTGACAGTCCCTGGAAATCGCCCGATTGTGACGAAACGCGGAAACCTGCGTCCTTCTGAAGAAGACGCCGCCGGAAAGTCGGCAGAGTATGCGGCACTTGTCCGCGCCGCAGCGGCCGGCGAGGCCGACGCCATGGAGCGGTTGCTGATGCGCGCCCAGGAAGTCGCGTTTCGCTTCAGCCTCCTCGTGTGCGGCCATGCCGAGGATGCCGAGGACGTCATGCAGGACGCGTTGCTCAAGACGTACCGCCACGTCGGCCGCATCCGCGACCCGGAGGCGTTTCGCACGTGGCTGTACCGCACCGTGAGGAATGCGTGCCTGATGAAGCGGCGGCGGCGCGTTGGCGAGCCGCAGCACCTGGTGTCGCTGGAGCAGGGGAACGAACGCGACGACGGCCGCGGCACCGCCGTCGAGGTGGAGGACCATGCACCGGGCCCCGACGAGGTCGCCATCAACGCCTGGCTCGGCGACCGGCTCCGCTCGGCGCTGAAGGCGCTGCCGCCTGCCTACCGCGTGATCGTCGTGCTGCGCGAGGTGGAAGGGCTCTCGACTCGAGAGGTCGCGGTCGTGACCGGCATCTCGGAAGCCAACGTCAAGACGCGGCTGCATCGCGCGCGCGTGATGCTCAAGGAACGATTGGAGGGCCTATGACCCAGGATCCCGGCATCGACTGCGCGCGGCTACTCCGGCAGGTCTCCGAGTATCTCGATCAGGAGCTGGATACCGCGACGTGCCGCGTCATTGACGCGCACTGCCGCGAATGTCAGGCCTGCGCAGACGTCATCGACGGGCTGCGCCGCACGGTTGGTTTGTGTCGCGAACCGCGCGACCGGCCGCTCCCGGCCGCCATCACGGCGAAAGCACAGGAGGCCATCCGTCGGTTGCTCGACGAAATCGCGCCGCGTTCACTCAAGCCGTGATCGTCAAGACACCGTTGGTGAATTGGGTTGGGTACTGGTGAAGCGACGCCGGCGCGGGGCCGCCCGTCACGCGACCATTGACGTCGAACGTGGAGCCGTGGCACGGGCACACGTAGTTCTGGCTCCCAAAGCCGGTGATCGTGCAGGTCTGATGTGTGCAGGTCGAGTTAAGCGCGACGAAGGAGTTCTGAGCCGTGTGGGCGACGAGGAAATCGCCGATGGACGTTTGCACCAGCGCCGCACTTCCGACGGCAGACAGCGGCGAGCTCGAGCCGACCGCGAGCGTGATCCCGCCGCTGACCCGCGTGCCGTTTACGATCGGCAGAGCCGGCGCGTTGCTCGGCGACGTTGGACTGCCGCAACCTTGAAGAATAGCCCCGAGTGCACCGCCGAACACGGCAAGGGTCGCCGCCTGCGTACAGAATTCCCGACGCGTGTGTCCGTCACAGTGTGTATCTTTCAACTTTGTACCTTTCATTTGTTCACCCTGAGTCAGATTGATTTCGGACGTTTGGTGCAACGTATGTGCCGGAATGCTTCGCGAGAAACATCCAGAATAACCAGATGGCCGCGCCGAACGTGTCCTCCCCGTTGGACGTCCGCGAGAATTCATCGTCCGTTCATCTTGGAGCGCTTCTGGGATTGCTTCATAATCTTTTCTGTGGCGTGCAGTGCATCCTAATTAGAGACGCAGCTATGCGAATTCTGCTGGTTGAAGACGAGCGCTCCGCCGCTCGCATGATCGCGAAGGGCCTGCGGGAGCATGGGCATGGCGTCGATGTCGTCGGCGACGGCGCCTCCGCGGTTGAGCTGGCAGCGACGGCGACGTACGACGTCGTGGTCCTCGACCTCTTGCTGCCGATGAAGAGCGGCCTCGAGGTGTGTCGCGAACTGCGGTCGAAAGGCGACGCGGTTCCTGTGCTCATGCTCACCGCTCGGGATGCTGTGGACGATCGCATCGTCGGCCTCGACGCTGGCGCGGACGACTACCTGACCAAACCGTTTCATTTCGGCGAGTTGCTCGCGCGCGTACGGGCGCTGACGCGTCGACGAGTACTCCCCCTGCTCCCTGAACGCTTCGAGTGTGGACGACTCGCGCTGAACACCCGGACGCAGGAGGCATGGGTCGAGGGTCAGCCGATCGAGCTCACCGCGCGCGAATACGCGTTACTGGAGTACTTATGCCGAAGAAAGGGCGCAGTGATCTCCCGTGAGGAGATCGCCGAACACGTCTGGGATGGCCGGTATGACCCTTGCTCGAATGTGATCGACGTCTACGTTCAACGGTTACGACGCAAACTCGATCGCGGACAACGGTCCTTCATTCGGACGCGGCGCGGAGCCGGGTACCAATTGATCGGAACCAGTTGATGGGCGGCACGGGGACGTGAGATGAGATGCTCCATTCGGACGCGGCTGACACTGTGGTACAGCGCCGTCATGGTGGTGGCGCTGACGGTGTTCAGCGTCGGCGTGCTGTGGCTGCACGCGCGTTGGGGCGGTGCGCAATTCGATTCCGAGCTTGCGAGCCTTGGCGCTGAGGTGTCGCGCGTGATGCAGGAAGAGCTGGCCGAAAGCGGTAACCTCCAAAAAGCCGTCTCGGAAACGCGCAGCTCGATGGATGTGCCTGGTCGCGCGACCGCGATTCTCGATCTCAGCGGAAGTCCAATCGCCGCTCACTGGCATGGGTTTCGGTACGACGTGACCACGTTGGCGGCCGACACTCTTCCGCAACCGCGCTTCACCACGCTGGGCGAAAGCGGTACCGCGTGGCGCGTGCTCACGCGGCGCGAGTCGTCGCCTACTGGCGGCTATGTGATTCTCGTCGCGGGTACCCTCGACCAGCTCGAACGGCAACAATTTCTGTTATTCCGAGTCCTCCTTGTGGCGACGCCGTTGATCGTGTTGGTGACGGCGGCCGTGTCCTGGTGGGTGGCGTCATCGGCGCTTCGGCCCGTCACGATCATGGCCGCGCAGGCCGAGGCGGTGACGGGTCGATCAGCCGATTGGCGCCTGAATGCGCCCGCGGTGGAGGATGAACTCGGCCAGCTCGCACGCGCATTCAATCGACTCCTCGATCGGCTCGGAATGGCGTTGCGGATGCAACGTCAATTCATGGCTGATGCCTCGCATGAACTGCGGACACCCGTGTCCGTCATCCAGACCGCGGCGGAAGTGACGCTCGAGCGCCGGGCGCGCGAGGACTGGGAATATCGTGAAGCGCTGACGATCGTGAACGAACAGAGTACGCGACTGAGCCGAATGGTCGAAGACATGTTGGTGCTCGCCAGAGCCGACGCGGGGGGATACCGGTTGACCAGACGTCCGCTCTACGTCGATGAAATCGTCGCGGAGTGTGTGAGAGCCGTCTCGGTCGTGGCCGCGACCCGGGACGTACAGCTCGTGACCGCTCTCCAGCTCGACGTGTCCGTCAACGCCGATGATGGTTTGCTTCGCCGATTGGTGACGAATCTGCTCGACAATGCGGTACAGCACACTCCGCCTGACGGTTCAGTGACGGTTGCCGTCAAGGGCGATGCGGCCTCCGCCACCATTACGGTGTCTGATACGGGATCTGGTATTCCACCCGCTGATCGCGAGCGGGTCTTCGAACGATTCGTACGCCTCGATCCCGCACGCTCGGCGACGTCTGGCGCAGGCCTCGGGCTCCCGATCGCGCGTTGGATCGCCGAACAGCATGAGGGGACACTGACCGTGGAGCAAAACGCGGTTGGCGGATGCCTGTTTGTCGCGAGGCTGCCAATGAAATACCATCCATCGGCTGACGTTCGAACCGCCGACAGTCGAGACCACACGGCGTGACCGTGATGGGCCGCGAACATGAACGGCACGTGAATCGGGGACATCCCCTTCCTCACCAGAGGACACCATTGCCGCTTGGCATCACGTGTTTTTGGCCACAACCGTGGCAGCGTTGTTGCTGCACACCCAACGGTCGGATCTGTCTAGCGACTGGATCCGGATCTTTTCGAGGAGGCTCATGCGATCGCTGACTATCGGCATAAGTATTTCGTTGTTGATCGGATCATCCGCGTGGGCAGACCCGATCGCGCCGTCACTGAACCTGTTCTCGACTCGACCAAGCTACGACCTGCGCGATGCGAACTGGCCGCCGTGCGGCGACGAGGCCGCTCCTGTCGCTCCCGTGCGATCGCTCTCGTTTCCGTCGATCCCGCTCGAGCAGCCGGACGCTGCTCAGCCGCTTCATGCAGCGGCAATCGAACACAGCGACGCGTACCTGATGCGCAAGAAGATTCACAAGTATGCGAGCTTCGCGACGCTGCCGCTGTTCGCGGCCGAATACGCCCTCGGCCAGTCGCTCTTCAACAACTCCGCGAATGTGGGCGGGAGGCGCGCCGCGCACGGGTTCGTGGGCGCCGGCATCGTGGGTCTCTTCGCCGTCAACACGGTCACCGGCGTCTGGAACATGTTTGGGGAAGACCGTCAAGACCCCAAGGGTCGGACGCTGCGCCTTGTGCACGGGCTGCTCATGATGGCAGCCGACGTCGGGTTCCTCGCCACCACGCGGTCAGGTCCCAACAGTGGGAGCCAACGCCGGGCGCTCACCTTTGAGACCGACAAAGTGACGCACCGGAACATGGCGATCGCCTCGATCAGCGTCGGCACGGCCGGCTACCTGCTGATGCTCTTCGGGAACCATTGAGGTGTTGAGTCATCTGTTCGAGTCGTGGGCGTCGATTTACGCCAATCACGCGGCGCTCCGCACCGCGATCGAGTTCATGCACATCGGCGGTCTGCTGGCCGGCGGCGGATGCGCGGTCACGGCGGATCTCGCGACCATCAGGGCAGCTCGAGAGGGCCCCGGGGCGCGGACGATACACCTGCAACTGCTGAAGAGGACGCATCGCCTCGTCGTCGCCGGGCTGGCTGCGCTCGCGACGAGCGGCGTGCTGCTGTTCGCGGCGGATGTCGGGACGTTCCTTTATTCGCGAATCTTCTGGCTGAAGATGGGACTGGTCGCGTTGCTGGTCGTCAACGGCGCGCTACTGCTCGCCGGTGAGCGCCACGTGCAGCGTGATGCGCCGCGCGCCTGGACGCGACTCCACTACACCGCAATATCCAGCCTCGTGTTGTGGTTCCTGACGGCACTGGCCGGCGTCACACTGACAAATATCGGATAGGGGACATGGGCACAGAGACCGACGATGTTCGATTCTTCGCGTGCGACGCCGACGCGTGCACCGGCGCGGGCGCGAGCCGGCGCGAGTTTCTCCAAACGGCCGGTTGTTTTGGGATGGCGATCGCGCTGCTCGGCCTCTCATCTGGCAAGGCGCTGGCGTTG
>JADGOC010000287.1 GCA_017883165.1 Acidobacteriota bacterium | reverse complement strand
CGGTCGATCGGATAGGGGTGAAAGTTGCGTCCGCGCATCTCGATGATCGAGCAGAAGCTGCAGTCGAACGTACATCCTCGCGAGGTCTCCACGACGTCGACCTTTCGGCCGAGCAGCGTGTAGCCGCCGAGCACGCGCGCGTCGCGGTTGGGAAGGCCGAGCGCTTCGGAGCCAAGCGGAATCACGGGTCGCGTGGCGTTCCGCACGAAGCGCGCGCCGGCACGAAACGACAGCCCGGCAATCGCCTGGAAGCCGGAGCCGGTCTCGAGCGCGCGCAGCAACTCGCGCAGCGTGTGCTCGCCCTCACCGCGGACGATGAAGTCGATGTCGGCAGACGACTCGTAGGCGTCGGGCGCGAGGCTGGGGTCGTAGCCGCCGCCGACGATGCGCGCCGATGGACGGAGTGTGCGAATCAGGCGCGCGATCCCGAGCGCCGTCGCGCGCTGAAACGTCATCACCGACAGGCCGACGACATCGGGCGCGAGGTCGCGGACCAGGCGCTCGACCGTCGCCTGCACGCTCGACTGGACGAGGACGAGATCGGCGATCGCGACGCG
This sequence comes from Acidobacteriota bacterium, assembly GCA_017883165.1. Lineage (GTDB taxonomy): Bacteria > Acidobacteriota > Vicinamibacteria > Vicinamibacterales > CAVVIG01 > JADGOC01. Next base: position 2,915 of record JADGOC010000287.1, on the reverse strand, counting down.
GTGGTGGGGATCGACGTTGCCGGCGAGCGAGGCGAGCGCGCCGTTCGGCATGCGGATCGCCACCGCCGGCATGTGCTCGAAGGAGTCCGGCATCGACAGCAGCAGAACGTTCACGGCAACCTCCGAACGCAGAGGATACCACCGGGCCGGCGCACTATTGCGCGCCGAAATTCACTGTCAGCGTCATCACAACCTCGATCGGTGCGCCGTGCAGCAGCGTTGGCTCGAAGATCCACTGGTTCACCGCATCGAGCGCCGCCTGGTCGAGCATCGGCACCGACCGAAGGATGCGCGCGTTCGACACCGACCCGTCTTTCGCGATCGTGGCTTCGATAATGACGACGCCTCGTACTCCTGCAGCCTTGGCGTCGTCTGGATACACCGGCGAGACGTCGATGAGCTTGTGCGGTGGCTTGACGGCGCCTCCCACGTGGAGTGGTGTCGACGACGGCTGCCGCGGCGGCTCGCCGGGCCGCGCGCTGCCAGCCACGCCGCCAGGCACACCGCCGGGCACGCCACCCGCAACACCGCCGAGCACCCCACCGGCCACGCCACCGGCTACGCCGCCCTGGACGTCCTTGTCCGACTTCGTCGTGAACGTGAACTCAACGTCCGCGGTCGCGTCCGATTCACCCGGCTCGAACTTCCACTGACGGGTCGCGGCCTCCGCAGCCTCCCAGAACAGCGCCCCAGCCGCACGCACCGCTTCTTTCGACGCGGTCCCGGGGACCATCATGGTAAACGCCGATACTTTGGCGCTCGTCACCGTTCCAGCGGCGCTGATATCGACCTTCACCATCACCTCGGCGCTGATGCCGTACTCCTTCATGCCCGCCGGATAGTCCGGTTTGATCGCCGTGACGACTTTGGGGACGCGCTTCGGCGCCGCCTCCTGCGTGCGACTCGCCCGCGCGCGCAGCGGAACGGCCGACGCGACCACGTAGCTCGATCCAATCAACACGCCGGCCAGCACGACTCCCGAGAACCCGAGACGCAACGATGACATGCTGTGCTCCTTTGAAAGCTGCCTGAGGCGCGAGGCGAGTTGACGCCGGCGGACGAATGGCAAGGCCGACGCCACGCCAGGCCGCGCGTCGGCGAACATCATCAAGGCGTTCATGTACGGGACGCGCGCGGCGGTGACGGCCACGACCATCTCGTCGACGGTCTGCTCGCGGCTCAACTGCACCTGGCCGAGCGCCCACCACATCGCCGGATGGAACCAGAACGCGGTCCGCAGGACCTCTTCGCCGATCATCCAGGCCCAGTCGTGCCGCGCGACGTGCAGCAGCTCGTGGCAGACGACGGCACGCCGGGCGTCGAGAGGCAGATCGGCGACACGGCGCGGCAGGAGCACGATCGGCCGCCGCACGCCGAACGTCAGCGGCTGCGCGACTGCGTCGTGCCAGCGCAGTTCCGCGCGAGGCGCGAGGTCTCGCCTGAGTGCATCGAGCTCGTGATCCAGAACGACGTTGGACGTGCTGTCCCGACGTAGCCGCCGCAAACGCAACAACCCAAGGCTGAGCCACCCGGCCCGCGTTCCGGCGCCGAGCAGCAGGAGCCACGGAATCAACGCCGCGATCGTGGAAAGCGCAGGCGCCGGCGCGCGCGACGCTGCGATCGACGCGCCGATGGCCGTCGCGACCCGCGTTCCACCAGCGGCGCCGACGGCGATCTGCGCGGCGCGCGCGGGCAGGAAGGGCAGGATTCCGCACGCGACGATCGCGCCCCGCCAGTAGACGAGGCGAGTGCGCGCGCTCGAAACGGCGCAGAGGCGCAGCCCGATCGCGGCGGCCGCGACGACGATCAGCACCTGGCTGCTGTAAATCAGAAGGTTGAGGACGGTGGCGTCGATCATTCCGTCTCCTTTGCCTGCTTGATCAGCCGAAGTAGCTCGGCGCGCTCCGTGCCGGTGAGCCGCTCGTCGTTGACGAGGTGCAGCAGCAGTGGCTGCGAGGCGCCGTCGAACACGCGGTTGACGAACTCGCGCACCATGGAGCCGAGGACGGCGCGTTCGGGGCGTGCGGGGCGGTAGCGGAAGGCGCGCTCGCCGGTTTCCTTCTTCAAGTAGCCCTTGGTCTCCAGGATGTTCATCATCGTCATCACCGTGGTGTAGGCGATGCGGCGGGTGGCGAGGAGGTCTTCGTAGACGTCGCGCACGGTGGCGGTGCCGAGGCGCCAGACGACCTTCATGATGGCGAGCTCCTGCGTGGTCAGCGTCGGCTGGCGCTTTCTCATGGCTACTAATTATTTAGTACTTAGCGGGTAGGAGTCAAGCCCGGGCGCCACGCGGCCTCGCGTCGAGCCACGCGGCTGGCGCGTAAGGGCGGAGCTTGCTCCGCCCTGGGCCGACCGAGGTCGGCCCCTACAACCATCGGAGTTTTGAACGTTCTCCAGCGACTGTGACAGTTGGCGGTCGCGCCGGCGTCGTCAGACTCGTTCGACGGTGGGGCGCACGGCCTCGGCGTCGACCACGGAGGGTACCGTTTCCAGCGCCACGGCCGGGGCTTCGCCGGACAGCACGAGGTTCATCTGGGCCACGTCGAGCGCGTTGTCCCAGCGAGCCACGACGATGGTCGCCACGCCATTGCCGATCATGTTGGTCGTGCCGCGCGCCATCGACATGAAGCGCTCGATTCCGAGCAGCAGCGCCATGCCGGCCACCGGCACGGTGTGTATCGAGGAGAGCGTTGCGGCCAACGCCACGAACGCGGAGCCGGACACGCCCGCCGCGGCCTTCGACGTGACCTTGACGACCAGGAGGAACGTGATGATCTCCCCCCAGCTGAGTTTGATGTTCATGGCCTGCGCGATGAAGAGCGCGGCGATCGTCATGTAGATCGCCGAGCCATCCTGATTGAACGAGTAGCCGGTCGGCACGACCAGGCCGACCACGCTCCGCTTGCAGCCCATCT
>JADGOC010000115.1 GCA_017883165.1 Acidobacteriota bacterium | reverse complement strand
CTGTGTGCTGTGCCTGATCACGTATGCCGCCGTGATCAGCCTGTTCATCATGTCCGGTGCGGCGACGGCATTTCCTATGACTACACTTCCACGGCGTCTGGCGCGCGATCTCCGAGTGCTCGTCGCCAGCCCGCTGGCGATCGCGATTGCGGTGCTCTTCCTTGGCGGCTCGGTGTCGGCCGTGGCGTTCTTCCATGCGGAGCGTCCGACCTCGTCCGCCGAAGCCGGACCGCTCAGTCAGGATCAACGTTCCGAGGTCGAGCGGTACATGGCGACCGCGCCCCGCGTGGCGCTCATCATTCCAGCCGAGGGCGCGAAGGTCCTCATCGTCAAGTTCAACGATTTCCAGTGTCCGGCCTGCGGGCAATCGTATCTGCAGTACAAATCGATCTTCGCGAAATACGAGGCGCAGGCGCCCGGCGCGGTGCGCGTCGTGCTGAAGGACTACCCGCTCAACCCCAACTGCAATCCGAATGTCCGCGCGATGGTGCATGAAGGCGCGTGCGACGCCGCGGTGGCGGTGCGGCTTGCGCAGGGCCGCAACCGCGACGTGCTGGAAGACTGGCTCTACACGCACCAGCCCCAGCTGACGCCGGCCGTCGTCCGTCAGGCCGCGCACGACGTCGGGATGGTGAAAGACTTCGACGCGAAGTACGCCTCGACCCTCGCGCTCGTCCAGGGCGACGTCGGCCTCGGCGAGCAGCTCCACGTTACGCAGACGCCGACCTTCTTCGTCAACGGTGTGAAGATCGACGGCATGTGGACGCCCCAATACTTCGATCAGGCGATCGCGTACGAGCTGCGGCGCGCCGGGTCGGCCAAACCCTGAGCCCCGTGCTGGCCATCGAAACTCGTGGGCTGACGAAAGACTACGCCACGGGTTTCTGGCGGAAGCGCCCTCATCGCGTGCTCGACGGGCTCGACCTCGAGGTCGAGCGCGGCGAAGTCTTCGGCTTCCTCGGCCCCAACGGCGCCGGCAAGACGACAACGCTCAAGCTGTTGATGCAGCTGGTGTATCCGACCGCCGGGCGCGCCGAGATGCTCGGCCGTCCGATCGGCGACGTCGGCGTGAAGCGCCGTCTGGGCTACCTGCCCGAGAGTCCGTACTTTTACGATTACCTGACCGCCGAAGAGTTGCTCGTGTACTTCGCGCGGCTGTTCGGCTTCACCGCGCGCGATGGACGCGCGCGCGCCAGCCGCCTGCTCGACGAGATCGGCATCGGCGCCGAGCGGCGGTGGCCGCTGCGGAAGTTCTCGAAAGGCATGCTGCAGCGCGTCGGGATCGCGCAGGCGCTCATCAACGATCCCGAGCTCGTCATCTTCGACGAACCGATGTCGGGGCTCGATCCGCTGGGCCGGCGCGATGTCCGCGCGCTGATTCTGCGATTGCGCGACAACGGGTGCACCGTCTTTTTCAGCTCGCATGTGCTGAGCGACGCGGAAGCGCTGTGCAGCCGCGTCGCGATCCTCGCGCGCGGCCGCTTGGTGGCGTGCGGCCACCTGGCCGACATGGTCACCTTCCACAGCCGCGGCTGGGAACTGGTCGTGAGCGATGTACCCGACGCGGTCGTCCCGCGCCTCGCCGGCCGCGTCGTCGGGACCGTCAAGCTCGGGCCCGGCCGCTACGCGATGGAATTGCCGCTCGAACCGTCGCCGGAACCGTTGCTCGCGGAGCTTTCGGCGACCGGCGCGCATCTCATCTCGCTCAATCCGATCCACGACACGCTCGAGGACTTCTTCGTGCGCCAGGTGACGGATCGTCCGCCAGCGGAGTCGACGCGATGAGAGCCGTACCGGCCATCGCGATCAACGTCTTCCGCGAATCGGTGCGCGACAAGGTGCTCTACAACCTCGTCGCGTTCGCGATCCTGCTCATGGGCGCGTCGTATCTCATCGGCCAGCTGACGGCCGGGCAGGACATGAAGATCATCAAGGATCTCGGCCTGGCGGCGATGCTGCTCTTCGGCCTGTTCATCGCCGTGTTCATCGGCATCGGCCTGGTGTCGAAAGAGGTCGAGCGCCGCAGCATCTACTCGCTGCTGTCGAAGCCGATCCGGCGCCCGGAGTTCATCCTGGGGAAGTATTGCGGGCTGCTGCTGACGCTGTTCGTGAACGTCGCCGCGATGACGTGCGCCTTCTACGTCGTGCTCGCGATCATGATCGTCACCCAGCCGCCGCAAGCGAAGGCGATCTGGGAGGCGCCCGCGCTCGATCCAGCGCTTCTCAAGGCGGTGCTGCTGATCTACGCCGAACTGGCGATCGTCACCGCGTGCGCGCTGTTGTTTTCGAGCTTCTCGACCCCGATTCTGTCCGCCGCGTTTACCGTGGGGATGTTCGTCATCGGCCAGTTCAACGCCGATCTGAAACATTTCGAGACGATCGTGTCGTCCAGGCCGGCGGCATGGCTCGCCAGGATTCTGTACTACACGCTGCCGAATCTCGCGCCGTTCGACGTCAAGGCCGCCGTCGTGCACGGGCAGCCCGTGGCGGCGGGATACCTGCTCCTCACGCTCGGGTACGCGGCCTGTTACATCACGGTCTTGCTGCTGGTGACGACGACGATTTTCGCCCGCAAGGATTTCAAATGACGCGCGCCGTCGCCCTCGCCGTGCTCATGGCGTCGGCGCTGGCGCTGCAGGTCGCGCGCGATCGCTGGTACACGCCACCCGGCGAGAACGCCGAATCGATTCTCTACGTGCGGTCGGCGGAGGCGATGCGGCGGCTGACGCTGTCCTTCACGGCGATCGCGGCCGATATCGACTGGATTCGCGCCGTGCAGCACTACGGCGGCGATCACGGGTCAACGTCAACGGCGCAGAAGTACACCCTCTTGTACCCGCTGCTCGATCGCACGACCACGCTCGATCCGCGGTTCAACATCGCCTACCGCTTCGGCTCGATCTTCCTCGCCGAAGAATATCCAGGCGGCGCCGGCCGGCCCGATCTCGCGATCGCGCTGCTGAAGAAAGGGATCGCGGCGACCGAGCGGTGGGAGTACTACGAGGACATCGGGTTCATCCATTACTGGCGCCTTCACGACTACAAATCAGCGGCCGACTGGTTCGACCGGGGCGGCCAGCTTCCCGGCGCGCCGTGGTGGCTCCGCACGATGGCCGCGGTCACGCTGACGCGCGGCGGGGATCGTGCCTTATCGCGCCAGCTCTGGAGGCAGCTGTATCAGACGGCCGACAACGACTGGCTGAGGAACCAGGCGGAGCTGCGGCTCACGCAGCTCGACGCGATGGATCAGATGGACCAACTGCAGGCGATCGTCAGCCGCTATCAAGTGGCCGCCGGACATCTGCCCGACTCGTGGATCACGCTTCAACGCGCGCGATTCCTGCGAGGGAATGGCGCGCCTGTCGATCCGACCGGCTCGCCGTACGAACTCGATCCCCACACCGGCAAGGTGTCGCTGTCGCCGACCTCGCCGCTTCGTCCGCTGCCGACCGAGCCGCCGGGGTCCGCGGCGCACTCGTGACGCCCGACGCCGCGCTCCCCTGGGAGATGGCCGCGATGGGCCTGCTCATCGGCAGTTTTCTGAACGTCTGCATCCTGCGCCTGCCGGCCGGCTTGTCGGTCGTCCGCCCGGCGTCGCGCTGCCCGCGCTGTGGGCATCTCCTCGCCTGGTTCGAGAACGTTCCGGTCGTGAGCTTCGTCGTGCTGCGACGGCGTTGCCGCAAGTGCGGCGAGTCCATCTCGTGGCAGTACCCGATCGTGGAACTCGTCACCTGCGCGGTCTTCGTCGCCGCGACGCTGCAGTTCGGCCTGAGCTGGCTGCTCGTCTCCCGTCTGGTCCTGGCGTGCGCACTCATCGTGCTGTTCATGATCGACCTGCGCCATCGCATCCTGCCGAACACGATCACGCTTCCGGGCATCGTCGTCGGCTTCGCGTTCAGCCTGGTGGCCGAGCCTGGGTGGATGTCGTCGATCATCGGCATCGCCGCCGGCGGCGGCGTGCTGCTGGCGATCGCCGAGGCGTATTACCGGATCCGGCACGAGCACGGTCTCGGCATGGGCGACGTGAAGATGCTGGCCATGCTTGGCGCCTTTCTCGGCTGGAAACTGATGCTGCTGACCCTCGTGCTGTCGTCGCTCGTCGGGGCGGTCGTCGGCGTCGGACTGATTGCCACCCGTCGCGGCGACATGAAATATGCGCTGCCGTTCGGGACGTTTCTCGCCGCGGCGGCGATGCTGTCGATCTTCGTGGGCGACCCGATCGTCCTCTGGTACTTCAGCTTCTATTTCTGACGCATGTCTCCCAGCGCATACGCGTTTCTCGGGCTGACGGCGATCGTCGCGGCGCTGGCCGTGGCGGCGATGCTGGCGTTCGTGGCGGTGCGCTTCTGGGCCGCCGCGCGCACCACGCGGCCGTCGACGCGCGGCGGCGGCGACACGGCGGTGCTGACGGCGGCGCTGCAGGAAGCGGTGGGGAAGCTGAAGGCGCAGGAGCGCGCGATGTCGGCGCGCGCCGAAGCGTCTGAGCGGCTGAGCGGCGAGATCATGGCCAGCCTCACCGCCGGGCTCCTCGTCGTCGGCCTCCGCGGGGACGTGCGGATCGTGAACCCGGCGGGCCGCCGGTTGCTCGGGCTCGATGAGGATGCGGCGTTCGAGGACTATCGCCAGCTTCCCGAACACGCCGCACCGCTCGCGGCGGTGATCGACGAATGTCTCGCGAGCCGCCGGGCGATCGTCCGCCGCGCACTGAAGCTCTCCGGACCGCAATCGCTCGCGTCGCATCTGGGCGTCACCGTGTCGCCGCTCTTCGACGACGCCGGGGAGCTGCACGGCGCGATCTGCCTGTTCACCGACATCACGGCCGTGATCGATCTGGAAGATCAGGTTCGCCTGAAGGACAGCCTCGCGCGGGTGGGCGAGCTGACGGCCGGGATCGCGCACGAGTTCAGAAACGGCCTCGCGACCATCCACGGGTACAGCCGGTTGATCAATCTCGACGCGCTGCCGCCGAGCCATCGTCCGTACGTCGAAGGCATCCGCGCCGAAACGGAGGCGCTCGGGCAGGTCGTCACCAACTTCCTCAACTTCGCCAGACCCGCCCAGCTCTCGGTGGCGCCGGTCGACCTGAAGATGATCGCGGAACGGACGGCCGACGACCTGCGTCCCGACGCGGTCGCCCGCGGCGGCGACATCGTCGTCTCGGGGACCTTCGCCATCGTGGACGGCGACGATGTGCTGCTGCGGCAGGCGTTCAGCAATCTGCTGCGCAACGCCCTCGAGGCGTGCGCGGCCGCGGGCGTCCCGCCGCGCGTGAGCGTCGAGGCGGAGGTCGATCCCGGACAGCAGGTGTGCCGGGTCAGCATCAACGACAACGGCCCCGGCATCGAGCCCTCCGTGCGCGATCGCATCTTCCGTCCGTTCTTCACCACCAAAGCCACGGGCACCGGTCTCGGGCTCGCGCTCGTGCTGAAGATCATCGTCACGCACAACGGCCGCGTGACCATCGGGACCTCGCCGCTCGGCGGAGCCAGCGTGCAGCTGACGATTCCTCTCTCCGCCGGCTGATTCCACGAGCGCAAGTCGCAGTTTCCGCGCAGCGCGTCGGCGATCGCGTATCAGGAATCGCGATCGTCGGAGCCGCGTGCGCGCCGATCGTTCAATTTCAGGCGATTCCAGGCCTCAAACGGATCGGTACTCTGCGTGCATTCGTGAACGCCAGGGCTGGATCTTGGTGGCATCAGCGCGCGGCGACACAGACGCAGGCTTCTCGCTCAGCGAGGTGACCGTTGCCACGGCGCTTCTGGCATTGGCGATCGTTTCGCTGGCGGAACTGGTTGGCATCGCCGTCGTGGCGAACCGCCACGCGCGAGACACGACCTACGCGACCGTGCTCGCGTTTCAAAAGATGGAACAACTGCGCGGCCTCACCTACGCCTCTGACACGGTGGGTTTCCCGATCACCGACACGACGACCGACACCGCCGTCGTGCCAGCTGGTGCAGCGGGCGGCACCGGCCTGAGCGCGTCGCCGGCCGGAACGCTCGATCACAACACGGCGGGGTTTGTCGATTATCTCGACGAGCAGGGCACGTCGCTCGGCGGCGGCGCGGGCCCGCCCATCGGGACGGTCTACATCCGGCGCTGGTCGATCGAGCCCGTCGCCGGCCAGGACGATCGCGCGCTGGTGCTGCAGGTGCTCGTCACGACGCTGCGGAATTCGCACGCGATGGAGCGGGGCAGCGGCGCCCGGATGCCCGGCCACGCGCGGCTGGTCGGCGTCAGGACGCGGAGGGTGCCCTGGGTGCCATGATGCGGTTCGCGGACGAGATGACCGGGTTCAGCCTCGTCGAACTGCTGGTGTCGGCCGGCATCACGCTCGCGGTGACGGCCGGCATCTTCGCCGTGATGAATCCGGCGCGCGGCACGTTTCAGGCGCAGCCCGAGCGGTCCGACATGCAGCAGCGTCTGCGCGTCGCCGCAGACGCCGTCTACCAAGACCTCGTGATCGCCGGTGCCGGCCGCTACGCCGGCGCGGACGCCGCGTCGCTCGGCCACTTCTTTCCGCCGGTGCTGCCGATGCGGCGCGGTCTCGTCGGCGCCGACCCGCCAGGCACCGTCAAGGCCGACACGATCACGCTGCTGTACGTGCCGGCGACCTCGGCGCAGACGACGACCAGCCAGATGATGGCCGCGCCGTCGGCCGCGTTGCGTGTCGACGCGGAGGCCGGATGTCCGGGCGACGACCGGTTGTGCGGATTCGCGATCGGCATGAACGTCCTCATCGACGACGACACGGGCGCGTACGACACGTTCACGATCGCCGGCGTCGACAGCGCCGCGCTGACGATCCTTCACACGCCGGCGGATCTGTCGAAGGCCTACGGCTCGGGCGCCCGAGTCACGCAGGTGGTCTCCGTCACGCATTGGCTGAATGCCTCGGTGAATCAGTTGACGCGCTACGACGGCGTGGGCTCGGACGCCGCCTCGGCCGACAACGTCGCCTCGCTCCAATTCGAGTACTACGGCGAGCCGCAGCCGCCCGCGATGAGGAGACCGGGCAGCGTGACCTATGGCCCACCGCCGCCGGAGGTGGGCACGACGGCCGGATCGTTTTGGCCTGCCGGGGAGAACTGCATTATCCAACTCGTGGGCGACGATCAGGCGCCGCGGCTTGCCGCGCTCGGGGGCGGCCCCTCGCTCGTCAAACTCGAGCCGGCGACGCTCTCCGATGGGCCGTGGTGTCCGGACCCCGCGAACCCAAATCGCTGGGACGCCGACTTGCTGCGCGTCCGCAAGATCTTCGTGACCGTCCGCGTGCGATCGGCGTTCACCGCACTCCGCTTGCCCGATCAGGAGATCAGATTCGAGGTGACGCCGCGCAATCTCAATCTGGAGCGATGAACGTCCGGGCCGAACGGGGCGTCGCGCTGGTTCTGGCCTTGATGGTGATTCTCCTGCTGTCGGCGCTCGGCCTTGCGCTGGTCGTCACGACTTCCACCGAAGGGCTGATCGCCGCCAACTACCGGAGTGGACAGGAAGGCCTGTACGCCGCTGACGCCGCCGCCGAGCGCGCGCTGAACGATCTGCCCGCCGTCGCCGACTGGAACGCGCTGCTGGACGGGTCGAGCCGCTCCGCGCTCATCGACGGTGCACCGAACGGCGTGCGCATGCTCGCTGATGGCTCGACGATCGACCTGACCAAAATCCTCAGCACCGCGAATTGCGGAAAAGCGACACCGTGTTCACCCGCCGACCTCGTCGCGAACCTCACGGGCGGCCGGCCGTGGGGCGCGAACAATCCCGTCTGGCGCCTCTACGCGTACGGCAACCTGGCCGACCTCCTCCCGGCCGCCATCGTCGACTCGCCCTTCTACGTCGCCGTGCTTGTCGGCGACGATCCGTCGGAGACCGACGGCGATCCCTTGCACGACGGCGTGGATCCGGCGATCAATCCCGGCGCTCGTGTGCTGGCGCTGCGGGCCGAGGCGTTTGGCCCGCGCGGCACGCACAAGGTCATCGAGCTGACGGTGGCGCGGGCCGACGCTCCAGCGGCCGGCGTGCGCGTCCTCTCGTGGCGCGCGGTGCGATAGACGCGCTCCAAGTACTGTTACCAATCGTAACATTTCTGAACACACCGCCTGATATCGCCGAGCGTTTCCGCTCCGGTATGGCTCTGTAAACACTGTATAATAAAGCACTTATTCTTCGCTGTGGCCCTACCGCAGCTGCTGGCAGCGTCATTGCTCTACAGACCACCGCAACATGAAAACGCGCCTGCGCTCCAACGTCGACGGCTTCACGCTGATCGAGATGCTCATGGTCGTGGCTGTTGCCGGCATTCTGATGGCCGCGGCCGTCATGGTCATGCCGGGCATCCTCGGCCAGGGTCGCGCTGACGCTGGCGCCGCTCAGGCGCTGAACGCGCTGCGTGTGGCGCGCGACACTGCGATCGAGCAACGCCGCAACACCGAAGTGGTATTCATCGGCAACAACCGCATCGAGACGGTGCGCGACGAGATTCTCGCCGGCGGGGCCCCCAACGGGACGACGATTCTCTCGAATGTCTATCTGGAGTCGGCGCAGTTCATCCAGTTCACCGGGCTCGGCGACACGCCGGACCACTTTGGCTCCGCCGGGCCGATCGCCTTCGGTTCGACGCCGCACTACATGTTCACCAGCGAGGGCACGTTCATCGACGCGACGGGCGACGTGCTGAACGGCACGGTCTTCCTGGGCACGCCGGGGCAGACGCTGAGCGCCCGGGCGATCACGATTTTCGGGCCCACGGCGCTCCTGCACGTCTGGAAATGGAACGGCAGCTCATGGGTCGATTGATCGGGGAAGGGCATATGCGGACCGTGCGCGATACATCGGCTGACGGCTTCTCGCTCATCGAGGTCGTCGTGTCGACCGGCATTCTCACCGCCGGCCTGCTCTCGATGGCCGCGGTCTTCACGATCGGCATGCACCACGCCGCCGGCTCGTCGCCCGCGATCATCGCGCGCGAAAAGGCCCGCGAAGCGGTCGAAAGTATCCACAGCGCGCGCGACACCGGCGATCTCTCGTTCGCAAAGATCAACAACGTCGCCTCCGGCGGCGTGTTTCTCAACGGCGCGCAACCGTTGAAGACGCCCGGCGTGGACGGACTCGTCAACACCGCGGACGACGGCCCGGCCCTCGAGGCGATTCGCACGCCTGGTCCCGACAAGCTGCTGGGCACCACGGATGACGTGCTGATGCCGCTGGCCGACTACACGCGCGAGATTCAGATCACTAACCTGATGCTCGATTCGGATCCGACCAGGGTGAACCCGAACCTGAGGCAGATCAAGGTCATCGTCATGTACAAAGTCGATGGCGCGTGGCGCTCGTACACGCTGATCACCTATATCTCGTCATTCAAATGATTGCCATGAAGCACCGAGCCATCGCGAATCTTCGGACCGGCGCGGCCGGCTTCTCGCTCATCGAGCTGCTGGTGTCGATGGGCGTCACCGTCGTCATCATGGGCACCGTCATGCAGACGATGTCGAGCGCCATCCGGGCGAATCAGCAGACGCTGCTGATGACCGGCATGAACGCCAACCTGCGGACTGGCATGGACCTGATGACGCGCGACCTGCTCCAGACGGGGCAGGGGATGCCGAGCGGCGGCGTCATCCTCATTCCGTCCGGCGCCGGCTCGTCGCAGATCAAGCTGCCGGGGCCACCCGGAACGAACTACAGGAGCGTCGTCGGCGATCTCGACATGTCAGGGGTGACGCCGGGGCCTGGCCTCGGCCCGGTCATCAACGGCGTGGCCACCGACATGATCACCGTGCTCGAAGCCGACAGCGCGTTCGATCACAAGAGCCTGTCCGCGCTAGCCGCGAATGGCTCCAGCATGACGGTGTCGAAGCCGCAGCCTGACGGCTCGACGTGCGACATCAGTAACGGCGGCCCGGACGACGTGCTGCCAGGTCAGCTGATATTGCTCACGAAGGGCAGCGCCGCCGCGCTCGTGGAAGTGACCAGCGTGAACGGCGATCAGACGGCGTTCTTCGCGACCGGCGATTCGCTGAACCTGAATCAGCCGGGCGCGGCCGCCGGCAACATCACGGCCCTCCTGGCGACGGCGCCCCCCGACGTGCTGTGCACGGCGAATTGCCAGCCGGCTTTACCTGCGACGCAATATCTACCGACGCAGGCGACGCGCATCCGCATGATCTCGTATTACCTCGACGCGACGACGGTGCCGACGCGCCCGCGCCTCGTCCGCCGGATGAACAACGGCAACCCGCTTGTGTTCGACAACACGCTGGGGAACGTCGTGGCGTTCGACGTCGAGGGGATGCTCATCACGTACGACATCAACGACGGCGCGACGAATCCGTCCGGCGTGAGATTCAACGCCGCCGATCTCGCTGGGACGGGCTCGTGCTCTCCCAATCCGTGCAACATGAATCAGATCCGCAAGGTGAACGCCACCGTCACGGGGCGGTCGCCGATCGTGTCGCAGACCTCGGGGCAGTTCTTCCGCAACTCGCTCTCCACCGAGGTCGCCTTGCGCAGCTTGGCGTTCGTGGACCGGTATCGGGGCTAGTGGCTGGGGCTGGTAGCTGGTGCTGGTAGCTGGTAGCTAGGGATTGCTTATGGCGAAACAAGGGCTATTTATGAAGACGCGCGACGAGTCGGGCATGGCGCTGTTGACGACGATCATGGTGATGCTGCTGATGTCGGGGCTGATGGTGGGCTTTTTCGCCGCCGTCATCGCGGATCAGCGCGCCAACGGTATCGACCGCGATCAGACGCAGGCGTATGCCGCGGCGCACGCCGGGCTCGAGAAGCTGACGTCGGATCTCGCCACCAAGTTCGAAACCGACTTCAACCCGAGCGCGGCCGAGATCAACGCCCTTGCGACGCACGCGCCGGCGATCCCCGGGTTCACCTACATCGCGCCGGGCGGCGGATCGGGCTACACCATCACGTTCACGACCGACGCGAACGGCAATCCGGCGCCCATTTCGACGACCGGCACGCCGATCACGTCCGGCGCCTACCAGGGATTCACCGGCATCGTCACGCAGTACACGATTACGAGCACAGCGCGATCGACCGGCAACGCGGAAGTCCGCCTGCGCCGCATTCTCGAGACGGTCGCGGTCCCGGTGTTCCAGTTCGGCGTGTTCGGCGACACGGATCTGAGTTTTTTCGCCGGTCCCGATTTCGACTTCGGCGGCCGCATTCAGACCAACGGCAATCTGTATCTTGCGGAAGGCGACGGGAACGCGCTGGCGCTGGAAGACAAGACCACGGCTGCGCTCGACGTCATCCGGACGCAGTTGTCGAACGGCTACCTGACGTCGACCAATTATACCGGCACCGTCAACGTGGCGAAGGCTCCCTACGTGGCGACGAATCCCGCCACGTATCGCGCGTTGGCGCGGAACGAAGGGAGCGTCGTCGGCGGACCCGGAACGGCCGCCAACGAGCTGCCCCTCATGAATCCCGGATGGACGTCGCTCTCGATCGGCAGCTACAAGAGCTACATCCGTAACGGCAAGACCGGCGGCAAGCGGCTCGACCTGCCTTTGGTCTCGCAGGGCGCCAAGCCGATCGACTTGATTCGGCGGCCGGTCGTCGCCGAGGACATCTCGAACCCGCTCGTCTACACCCAGCGGTTCTACACGATGGCCAGCATACGGATTCTGTTGTCGGACACGGCGGCCGAGATCACCAGCCTGCCGGGTGTGACGGCCACTGCGCCCGTACCGCTCGATCAGACCGTGGTCACACCTGCGCAGTACGGACCGGTCAGCGCGACGAAACCTCCGCTGGCCGAGGCGCCGGGGCCGCTTCCGACGGCGATGGCATTTACGGCCGCTTCTGTGGCTGGCGACACGACGCTGACCGTCAGCAACATCACTGCGAATTTTCCGGCACAACTGCTCTCGGTGGGTGGCAACGCGGTCACGTGCACCGGCAGGGACGCGACACACTTCTACGGTTGCGGCGCGGCGCTGCCTTCGGAAAGCGCGACCGGAGTGCCGGTGACCGGAAACGTCACTCTGGGCGGCGTGGTC
>JADGOC010000286.1 GCA_017883165.1 Acidobacteriota bacterium | reverse complement strand
GGCGGGCCAGACCTTCCGCTATCCCGTGACGCTGCTGTCGAATCAAGGCTACAAGGGCACGGTCCACCTGACGGCGAGCGTCGTTCCGCCGGATGCGGCGGTCAGCGCTGCGCTGGAGAAGGACGCGATCGATCTCGTCGACTCGTCGGACGTCCAGTTGACCGTGACGACCACAGGAGCTGCGAACCTTGCAGCGCGCACGATCGCCGTGCGCGGCACCGATGCCGCCGGCCAGTCGAACGTCCTCTGTCTACGTCTCGGAGAGCGGACGACCGGCAGCCTCCGCGTCGCGACGGACTTTCCCCATCCCGCACATCCGACGAAGAACCTCGAGATCATCCTGGACCTCTCGGGGTCGATGAAGCTGCCGCTCGGGAAGAGCACGCGCATCGCCACCGCGCGGCGCGTGCTGCACGAGGTCGTAGCGAAGATCCCGGACGATTTCAACGTCGGTTTGCGCGTCTACGGGCACCGGTACGGGTCGCGCCAGAAAGAAACCTGCACCGACTCCGAGCTCGTCGTTCCGATCCAGAAATTGAATCGCCAGCGGCTGCTGACCATCGTCGATTCGAAGCAACCCCGCGGCGAAACGCCGCTCGTGTACTCGGTACTGCAGACGGCAGCCGACCTGAAAGCCGCCGGCGGCGGGTCGGTGATTCTCATCACCGACGGCGAGGAGAGCTGCCACGGCGATTCCGTCGCGGCCGCGCGCGAGCTGAAGGCGTCCGGCGTCGACATCAACCTGAAAATTCTCGGCTTCACGTTGACCGGCAAGCAGGTGCAGCAGGACCTGTCGCGGTTCGCGGAAGCCACCGGCGGCCGTTATTACGGCGCGGAGGACGGCGAGGCGCTCGGCCGCGCCCTCCTGATGGCGGCGGTCGACAAGATGACGTTCGTGGTCCTCGACGCCGCGGGCCGTCAAGTGGGGCAGGGCGAGACCGATTCGACGCCGCTCGAGCTGACGCCGGGCGAGTACACCGTCGTCGTTCGCGCGTCGCCGGACAAGCTGACCGCCGACCACGTCGTCGTCACCGCGCGCGGCGAGTCGGTGGTGAAGGTCGTGATCGACGGGGATCGCTTCCGGTTGCGGCGCTGATCGCCGGCCGAAGCAGAGGACAAGAAAAGAATGGACACGAACACGCCGCCGACTTCGACGAGGCGCGACGCGCTGCCAGGCGCGATCGCCATCGCACTCTACGCCGTGCTGATCGACGCGGCCGTCGAAACATGGTGGAGCGGCTCGCCGGTGCGCTGGTGGGTCGTCGGGACCGTGGCGGCGTACGCGGTGGTGGCCGCGCTGACGTGGCGGCGGCTCTCGTGGCCGAACAAAGCCGCCGTAACCGCGTTCGTGTCTCTCTGCGGCGTGGCAGCCACGGCATGGTTGCCCGGTGGATTGAGCGCGGGCGTTCGGATCGCGGGCCAGCCGACGGCGAGTGTGCTGTCGGTGCTCGTCATGGCCTCCGTGGCGTTCGCGGCCGCGATCGTCTGGCGGTTTCATGTGATTCCGCGCGCCGCGCGGACCGTGGTGCTCTTGCTCGCGGCGTACGCGGTGATCGCGTTCGCGTATGGCGTGGCCACCGGCGTGACGTTCGCCGATCTGCTGGGCGGCGACAGCTTGTGGCAGCGCCTGCCGTCGTGGCTCCAGGGTACGTTCCTCGGCGGGCTCGTCGTGCTGCCGCTCGCGCTCCTCACCTCCGTGGTTCGCGCGGGCATTCCGCGCTTCCGCGAGGGATCGCCGCGCTACGCGTTCTACCAGGTCGTGGCGCTCGCCACGAGCCTCGCGATGGTGCTCTCGGCGCTTCCCGCGGTTTCGTACTGGCGGAGCGATGCCAGATCCGCATCGGCCGGTGGGATCGGCGCCGCGCACGTCGAGGCGATCGTCCCGTCTCCAGCACTTTCCGAGGCGCTCGAGAACAGTCTCCGCGCGGTCGAGGACGGCGAGCGGGAGGCGCCGCGCGATCGATGGGATCCCGCGTACGTCGTCGAGCGGGTTGGCAAGGAGCCCCGGCAACTGTTCGATTGGGTCGCCGGCAACACGTTCTGGATTCCGTACCGCGGGTTCCTGCGCGGGGCCGTCGGCGTGCTGATGGACCGCATGGGTAACAGCCTCGATCGGGCGGTCCTTCTGGCGACGCTGCTCAAGCAGGCGGGGTACCCCGTGCGACTCGCGCATGGCGAACTGGCCTCCGACCGCGCCGCCGGACTGCTTCCGTCGCTCGTCGCCGCGCGCACCGTGGGGACGACGCTGAGATTTGCGCCGTCGCCGCCCGAGACCCCGGAGATTCGCGCCGTGGCGGCGGAGTACCACTTGAACGGGCCGGTCGTCGAACGCACCCTCTCGTCGTCGGCCGCCGATGGCGAACGGGCCTTTTCCGTTCTCGACGCGCGGGTCGTCGATCAGACCGCACGGCTGCGCGCCGCAGTCGGCGAGCGCGGCGCCAACAGCGACCGCGCCGCACGCTTCGATGCAGCCGTCACCATGCTGCGCGACCATTGGTGGGTGCAGCGTCAGGAGGGCGAGTCGTGGATCGATCTCGATCTGCTGTCGCCCGACATGACCGCCCTCGTCGCCGCCCAGGAAACCGTCCCGCTCGACGCGCTGCCCGCGTCGCAGCGCCACCAGATCACCGTGCGGGTCGTTTCTGAACAATGGAGCCAAGGCCGGGTCGCCGAGCGCGTCGTGCTCCAGCATGTCCTGACGCCAGCGGACCTGGTGGGGCAGCCGATCGCTCTGCGGTTCTGGCCGAGGCGTTGGCCGGCGCAGTTTCCCGCGCCCGGCTCCGATCCGAAGAGGCCGCTGCGGACCACAGCGCTCGCGCAGCACGAGTGGAGTGCCACGCTGCAGATCGGCCAGGAGGTCGCCGAGCGTGCGAGCCTGCTGGAGAACGGCGACGTCAACGACCACCCTGCCGCGAGCGAGTTCGCGGAGACGGGAAGGAGTGCAGCCGGCAGCGCGGACGACGCCGCCAGCCTCCTCCGCGGTCTGGGAGCTCCGCAGTCGGAGCCTGCCGCCGCGACCACGATGCTCACCGCCGCGTGGTTCGAATACGAAATACGCGCGCCGGGCATGCCGCCGCGCACGATTCGCCGGCCCGTGTTCGATCTGCTCGGGGCGTCCGCCCGCGCCTTGTCGCCTGTGCCGCGCGTCCCGCTCGATGACGCTCAACGGCTCGTCCGCAGCCTGTCGCTCACGATGGAGACCGAAATCCTTCCCGTTGTCTGCAGGATTTCAGACGAATTCGCCACCCATCTGCTGGCGCAGAGCGTTCTTCGCAACCGCGAGCCGCTCCGCGCGCTCGTGCGCGGCGAGTTTTCCGACACATCGATGCGGCCGGAAGACGCGTTCAAGCGACTGGCGCCGATGCCGGGTCCGCTCTACACGCTCGCACGCGCGCGATTCGACTGGAATCGCTTCGACAACGACGTCTACATTGACACCGTCGACGTGCTGACTCGCCATCTGTTCTTCGCGGTCAACGGCGCGAAGGTCCAGCTGCAAGACGCGACGGATATCGTCGCGAACGACGTCGGCGTC
>JADGOC010000285.1 GCA_017883165.1 Acidobacteriota bacterium | reverse complement strand
ACGGCCAGCGGACGCCGGTCATCATCGCTCAGCCGCAGACGCCGACCCCGCAGTTGACTTCGACGCAGGATGCGATTCTCTTCGATCAGATACGCCGGGCCTCCTGCTGGCGACACTCCAGCCAGCCGACCAGCGCGGCCAGAAGCGCCCGCAGGAACAACACATCAACCACGGCGCGAGAGTCTACCTTACCGACCGAGATTCGGTCTCCGGAACTCGTTGGGCTGAGTTATGGGACACTACGGGCTCCTGAAAGGCGCGGATTTCAATTGCGTCTCGAGTTGCCTCAGGCGGTCGAGTCCTGCCGCCGCCTCAGCCGCGCGTGCGCTCTTTGTGTTGCCCCTCACCGAACGAGTCTACGTGTCCCTCGCATGATGTTCTGTTCAATCGGGTACTAATAGGCCCGTCGGGCGAGAATCGTGAAAATGACCAGCGTAGGATTTCTTTCCCGGAACCGAGTCGGCGCTACGGTTCGGGCAACGGCGACTCCGCAGGACCTGCGATGACCGATCCGTCCGTCGTGAAACGCGATCCGTGGCATGGACAGTCCCACGTCCGCTCCGCGTCATTCCACGCGACCGCGCACCCCATGTGCGTGCACACTGCGGACCGCATGATGGCGGCGCCCGTTGGATCGCGGAACGTAGCGACGCGCGTGCCGTCAATGTCCAGAATCTTCCCCTCGCCGCGCTTCAGCGCCCGCAGCGATCGTCCTTCGGTGCCGGCAAACCGATCGCGCACGAGGTAGTACGGATAGTCCTTGTTCTCGGTGAGGTAATCCCACAACGCCCCGCGGATCTTTGTCCGCCCAGGGTCGAGCAGATCGCTCCAGGGATTCGCACGGCCAGCCACGCTGTCGGCCGCCATCATGCCGCCCAGCGTCCCGAACGTCATGCCGTTGCCCGCAAACCCGGTCGCGGCAAACTGCCGTGGAGCGGTATCGCCGATGTACGGGAGTCCATCCGGCGTCGCGATCACCTGTCCCGACCAGCGATGCGTGATCTCGATGCCGGGCACGAGGGCCAGCGCCGTCCGTTCCAGGCGGTCGTAGCACGCGTTGGTATCACTCGACTGACCGGTCTTGTGGTCTTCACCGCCCACGATGACCACGTCGAACCCTCGATGCGTGTCGAGACGCAGATAGTGATACGGATCCGCGGTGTCCCAAAACAATGCGTCGGGAACGCTGCCGCTCGGGACGCGGCCCGCCACGACGTAGCTGGTATAAAGCGCGAGCTTGGTCTGGAACAACGTGGCGCTGGCGAGGTTGGCGTTGCCCATCAGCGGCGTGTGCGTCGCGAGCACGAGCGCGTCGCACGAGATGGTGTGCCCGTTCGATGTGACGGAAAGAGGATCGTCGCAGAATTCATCGGCGGCGCTGTGCTCGTAGATCTGTCCGCCACCTGTTGACAGCGCGCGCGCGAGCCCGGCGAGGTACAGGCGCGGATGGAACCGGGCCTGGTTCTCGAACCGCACGCCTGGCCCCCCGACGAACGGCACGTTGCTGACGAACGTCGCATCGAAGCCGAGTTCCGTCGCGAGCGCCGCCTCCTGCGTGAACATCTCGACCCCCTCGTCTGGCGTCGATCCGATCGGATGGTGGAGATACCCTGGCACCCACGCGAACGCGCACGCGATGTTCTCGTCTCTGACGATCGTGTCGATCTGGTTGATCGCCGCCAGACCGGCGTCCCAGACGGCCTGCCCATGGTTTCGGCCGAACCGACCGACGAGTTCCGCGAGGGTCAGATCCGTCACCATCGTCAAATGTGCCGTCGTGTGACCCGTGTCGATCTCCGCGCAGCGTCTGCGCTCGAGCAGCGCCACGGATCGCCCGGCTTTCGCGATCAGATACGCCGTCGTGAGTCCGGTAATGCCGCCGCCAACGACGACGACGTCCACGCGAGCGTTGCGCTCGAGCTTGGGAAACCTCGGCAGTGACGACTCTGTCCAATACGGGGTGGTCGCCAGGTGCGCTTGGGTAGCCATATTCTTGACCTTTCAGCAAGAACGCCGCCAAGATGGTTCGACCGTATGCCTCGGCTGCGTACCGCCGATCCGTTGTGGCTCGCTCATCGTGCGAACCGCGAGAGCCCGCACTATCCCGGGATCGCCAGCGATCTCCGCGCTGATGTCGCGATCGTCGGCGGCGGCATCACAGGCGCGACGGTGGCCTGGATGTTCGCGCGCGCCGGCGCCCGCGTGGTGGTACTCGACGCGGCACGCGTCGGGCGCGGGAGCACGGCCGCGAGCACCGCGCTCCTGATGCAGGAACCGGACACCGATTTCGCCGAACTGTCGCGGCGATATGGCCCGAAGAACGCGAGACGTGTCTGGCGGTTGAGCAGCGCCGCCGCGCGCGACTTCGTCGGCACCCTCGAGTCGCTCGACATTCGCTGCCATCTCCAGCACCGGGATTCGGTCTACTACGCCCTTGGTGAGCCGGCTGGCCGGCGTCTCCACGATGAGCTTCGCCGCCGGCGACGGGCCGGTATTCCCGGGCGCTGGCTGGACGCGGCAGCGCTTCGACGAGCAACCGGCATCGACGGTGCCGGCGCCATTCGCACGGGCGGCAACGCGCAAGCCGATCCTTACCTCGCGTGTACCGGGCTGCTGCGCGCCGCAACGCATGAAGGTGCGCGGATTTTCGAGCGGTCGTCCGTCGATCGCATCGACACCGATGCGGGCGGCGGCGTGACGCTGGCGGTCAACGGCTTCGCCATCCGCTGCGCGACCGTCGTCATTGCCACCGGCTATGCGACGCCCTCTTTCGAGCCGCTCGCCGGGCGCTTTCGAATGCTCCATACGTACGTCGTTACGACCCCCCGCGTGCCGGCGCGTATCCGACGCGAGCTCGGGCTTGGCGACGTGATGCTCTGGGACGCGGCACGTCCATACCACTACGCAAGGTGGACGAACGACAACCGTCTGCTGCTCGGGGGCGGCGATCGGCCGCGCGTTCCTGAGCGTCAGCGCGCGAAGGCGCTACGGGATGGCGCGGCGGGCGTCTGGCGGTACTTCGAGCGGCGCTACCCGGCACTAAAGCACATCGACATCGATTTCGCGTGGGAAGGGTTGTTCGCCGCGACGCCCGACGGTCTGCCGTATGTCGGACCGCATCCCGACTACCCGAAGCATCTGTTCGCGCTCGGGTACGGCGGCAACGGCATGACGTTCGGATTTCTTGCGGCGCGGTTGCTGCTCGAATGGTACCGAGGCAAGCGGACCGACGACCATCGCCTGTTCGGCTTCGATCGAACCGTCGTGCTGAACCGCTAGCCTGTTCCTCCGTCCCGAACTTTGCGCGGGGATCGGGTCCCCACACCTCTACATCACGCTGGCTAAAGCGTCGGCTCGTCGGCGTTTTGCACGCTGTCCTTCGTCTCGCCCGCACCTGTCCCGGGGCTCAGGATTCGTGTCGCGAGGGATCAATATCGCTGTCGCTCTACAAGTGATGGCTGAACAGCGCGATCAAAATGATGAATGGGATGGGCACGCCGAGGAACAAAAGCAAGATGGACCGCATGGCAAGTCTCCTTTATCTAGAACCG
>JADGOC010000284.1 GCA_017883165.1 Acidobacteriota bacterium | reverse complement strand
CGTCTCTCGCGAAAGAGCGCCCGCACGCGCGGCTGACGGGGGACCACCGGGAAACCTTCTGTCGGCGTTCTTGCCCCTCCGGTCCGAATTCCCGCCCGGCCACTCCTCCTCGCTCCTACGCTCGATGCATGACATCGGCATGCGCAAGGAGCGTTATGAGATTGACAGTCGCACGCGTCACCGACGTATCGAAGTCGTACCGGCTGGGCGCCACGACGGTGCCCGCGTTGCGCCACGTCTCGCTGGACGTCGCGGCCGCGGAGCTCGTCGCCCTGTCTGGCCCCTCCGGCAGCGGCAAGTCGACGCTGCTGCACATGATCGGCTGCCTGGATCAACCCGATGCCGGCGAGGTCTGGCTCTCGGAGCGATCGACGTCCGCGCTTTCCTCGCGCGCGCTGGCCGGCTTGCGCCTGGAGCACCTGGGGTTCGTGTTCCAGACCTTCAACCTCGTGCCGACGCTGACGGCGTTCGAGAACGTGGAGTACCCGCTGCTGCTGGCGGGCACGCCGGCGAAGGAATCGCGCGACCGCGTCGCCAGTGTCCTGACGCGCGTGGGCCTCTCCGCGAAGATGCACCGCCGTCCTGACGAGCTGTCTGGCGGCGAGCGGCAGCGGGTCGCGATCGCGCGCGCGCTGGTCAATCGTCCGGCGCTCGTCCTCGCCGACGAGCCGACGGCGAACCTGGATTCGGTGACGAGCGATGGCGTCCTCGACCTCGTGCACGAGCTGCGCGACCAGTACGACGTCGCGTTCCTGGTCGCCTCGCACGATCCACGCGTGCTGGCGCGCATGGACCGTGTCGTCACGGTCCGGGATGGACAGATCGTCGACGACCGGCCGGTGCACGCCGCACGGTCGTATGCAGTGGCCGGGAGGGCATGATGCGATTGATGATGTTTGCGCTGAAGAACCTGCGCCGCAGTCCCCGGCGCACGGCGACGATGCTCGGGATGATCGCGCTCGGCACGATCGCGCTGGTGCTCGCGGGCGGCTACGCGGCGGCGACGTTCCGGGGCCTGCGCGAGAACACGATCGGCAACGGCCTCGGCCACCTGCAGGTTGGCGGCGCCGGCTTCCGCGACAGCGAGCAGCGCCCGCTGCAGCACGGCCTCTCCGACGTCGATGCGCTGCGACGCGCGATCGCGGCGGACGGGCGCGTCCGGGCGGTCACGGCGCGCATCGAGTTCACCGGCCTCGTGTCGAACGGCGAGACGTCCGTGCCATTCCTTGGCCGCGCGATCGAGCCGGCGATGGAGTACGGCGCCGCGGGGTTCCCGAAAAACCTGGCCGGCGGCCGCGCCGTGGCCGCCTCGGATCGGAACGAGGCGATGCTCGGCGTCGGCCTCGCCAAGGCGCTGAACGTGAAGATCGGCGATCAACTGACGGTGCTGTCGTCGACGGTCGACGGCGCCTTGAACGGCGCCGACGTCGAGATCGTGGGCCTGACGACGACCGGTGTGCGCGAGATGGACGAACGGCTGCTCGTCGTGCGCCTCGACACGGCGCAGGCGATTCTCAACACCGACCGGGTCTCGAAGCTCGTCGTCCGGCTCTGGAAGACCGCCGACACCGACGCCGTCGGCACGGACCTGTCGCGCACGTTCGCGCGCGGCGCGCTGCCGCTCGAGATCGCGACCTGGTCCGAACTGGCCGTCTTCTATCACCAGGTGCGCGCCCTCTACTCGGGCATCTTCGTCTTTCTCGGCCTCATCATCACCCTCCTCGTGGTCGTCAGCAGCGGCAACTCGATGACGATGACGATCGTGGAGCGGACGCGCGAGATCGGCACGCTGATGGCGGTCGGCACGACGCGCCTCATCGTGCTCGCGATGTTCGTCGTCGAGGGGCTCGGCCTGGGCGTGCTGGGCGCGGCGATCGGCGTCGCGCTCGGTTGGGCGCTGGCCGTCGGCCTGACCCGCGCGCGGATCGCGATGCCGCCGCCGCCGACCTTCACCACCGGGTTCCCGCTCGTCATCGACGTCGTCCCGGCGCTGGGCATCGGCGTCTTCGTCCTGATGGTCGTGACGCTCCTCATTGCGTCGGTCCTGCCGGCGGCCCGCGCGGCTCGCCTTCGGATCACGGAGGCGCTGATGGCCGTGACGATGATCGCGCTGTTTGTCGTGCCGGCGTTCGCGCAGGGCGACGCGAAACACATCCTGGAGCGCGCGGACCAGTTTCGCGGCGACTGGCCGTCGGTCGTGCAGCACACGCGCATCGACAACTACGACGGCGACACGCTGGTGGAGTCGGCCGACTTCGAGGTCTCGCTCAAAGGCGAGAACAGCCTGGTCCGGTTCCTGTCGGTGAAGAACAAAGGCCAGACGCTGCTGATGCGCGGCGACGACATGTGGTACTTCCTGCCGTCGGTCGCGCGGCCCATCCGCATCACGCCGATTCAGCGGCTGCTCGGCAACGCGTCGAACGGCGACGTCGCGCGCGTCCGCTACGCGATCGACTACGAGCCGGCCATCGTCGGCGAGGAGACAATCGAGGGCATGCGGTGTACGGTCCTCGAGCTGCGCGCGAAGCGAAAAGGCGCAACCTACCAACTGATGCGGTACGCCGTCCGGCAGTCGGATGCGCAACCGGTGCGCGCGGAGTTCTTCCTCGCGTCGGGCAAGCAGACCAAGACGGCGTTCTTCCAGGAGCCGCGCATCGAGGGCGGGCACACGGTGATGACGCGCCTCGTGATCTACGATCACATCAAGGCCCGCTCGAAGACCGTCATGCTGTTCAGCGGCTTCGTGCCGCGCGACCTGCCGGACAAGCTGTTCAACCCCGCGCGGTCGGGTGACCAATGACGCCGGCCGTCCGCGCGAGCCTCATCGTCGCCATGGGCACGCTCATGGCCGTCGTCTCTGGCGCGAGGGTGTTCGCGCAGGATGACGATCGCGGGGCGGTGCCGACGGCGTGGACGTATCGACTCCGCGTCGGAAACGAAGCCACCGCGGCGCGGGCGAATACCTCGAGTCCGTTCCTCGGGCCGAGCACCGGATCGCTGTGGGACGGGTCGAACCAGATCGTCGCGACCGGCGACGGCACGTGGACGCTCAGCGATCGCCTGCACACGGGCGCCGGGATCGCGTTCCTTGGCGCCAGCGGCAGCGACGCCGCCGTTCGCGTCCGTCAGGCCTATGCACGAGTGTCGGCGACGTCGTGGCTGGACGTCGAGGCCGGCAAGCGGCTCGTGCGGTGGGGCACCGGGTACGCGTTCACGCCGACCGGACTGCTCGATCCACCACGCACCGCGACCGACCCGCAGGATCGGCTCGGCCTCAACGAGGGAATGGTGCTCGCGCAGGCGACCGCGTTTCGGGGCGACACGGCGTTCACGGTCGCGGCCGCGGCGCCACGAGCGTGGCGCGACGCCGGTGCTGCACCTGAGCAACTGGTCGCGGCGAAGCTTCGTACCGCGATCCACGGGTTCGAGCTCGCGCTCGTGGCGAGCGGCGCCGAGGGGCGGCACTTCTCCGCCGGCGCGAACTTCACGCACGTCGTCGGCGAGCGGCTCGAATGGCACGGCGAGTGGCTCGTGCACGACCGAACGTCGCCGTGGGTCGCCCGGCTCGATCC
>JADGOC010000283.1 GCA_017883165.1 Acidobacteriota bacterium | reverse complement strand
CGGCCGGTGCCCTCCCCCTGCGGCAGCGTGACGCGCCCCGCGGCGGTGGCCGCCGCTCCGTACGCCTCGGCGCGCCCGGCGATCGCGACCTGTCGTCCGTCGATCCGCGCATCGGCCTTCACCTGCTCGGCGGCGTACCCGGCGAACACAAGACGCGGCGCGTCGAGCCTGACGGTGCCGCGCAGCGACGTGAGGTTGGAAAGATCCTGCGCGTGCAAGTCGATGCGCGCATCGGCCGTGAGATCGGTCTTGAGATGGCTCTGATCGGCGCCATTGTTGACGATCGGCGACAAATCGAGGTGCCGCACCGACAGCGCGCCCGTCACCGACTGGCCTGGCGCGACGAGATCGGCCACCACGGTACCCGCGACATCTCCCGCCGACGAGCGCACGTGCATGTCGACGCCGAGATGATCCGCCGGGCCGTCGAGCTTGAGCTCGAACGCCGGCTGGAGCCGCACGCCGGCCAGCGCCGGCACGATCCGCGCGATCTCGGGGATCGACATCTTGTCGGACGACATCTGGACCGTGTAGATCGGCTTGCTTAGATAATTCTGGACCGCGCCGTCGATCGAGATCGACGACTCCTCGGTGCGCAGCGCCAGCTTCTCGACAAACAGCGTGTCGTTTCTGACCGAAACGCCGCCCGACAGCGCGTTGAGGCCGATGGCCGGCTCCGATCCCCGGAACGACACGTGCATGATCTGGATCGTGTAGCGGACCGGCTCGTACTTGAAAGTGAACCTGGTGTCGAGATGATCAAACCGCTTCGGCACGTTGATGCCCGTCGTGCCGACCGGGCCGTCGACGACCATCGAGCCGTCGCTGATCCCGATGTCCTCGATCGTGATCGGCCGCGTCGGCCCCGCGCGGTCCGCTTCCCGCGCCTGCTTCTTGATCAGACGGCTGATCGACCAGGTATCGCCTTCCCGCCGCAGGTAAATCACCGGCTTGTTCAACCGGATCTTGTTGACCGACAGTCCCTTCGAGATGAGCTCGAAGACGCTGTAATCGAGCCCCAGGTCCTTCACCGCGACGACCTGGCTTCCGTCCATCGACACGGCGATGTTCTCGAGCTCAATGCCATAAAACAGATTGCCGCCGAGCCGGCCGATCGACACCTGCCCGTTCAAATACTGATTGGCCTCGCGCTCGATATACACGCGCAGCCAGTCCTTGAACCACGCCGTCTGTGTGACGATGATCACCGCCGCCGCCGCCCCGACGACGAGCGTGAGAACGATCATGAGCGCGTGCAGGAGGCGTCGTGCGATGCGCATTCTAGAACGCCTGCCCGATGCTGAAATGAAGGCGCCAGCGGCGCGTCTGCGGTACGCCGTTCACGATCAGCCCGTCAATCGGATTGAGCTGCCAGCCGACGTCGAATCGAAGCGGTCCGATGGGCGTGTCGTAGCGAAGGCCTGGGCCGACGGCGTACCTCAGATCGTTCAGCTTGAGGCCCCACGAATCCGCCCAGACGTTGCCGGCATCGAGGAACAGCACGCCGCGGAAATTGCCGTGCAGCGGCGTCCGAAGCTCCTCGCTGAAGGCCAGCAGGCTGTCGCCGCCGATCGGCAGCCCGGAGCTCAGCGGACTCACTTCGTAGCGTCCCCAGCCGCGAATGCTCGTTGCGCCGCCGAGAAAGTATCTGATCGCGAAGGGCACGAGCGCCTGGTCGCTGCCGCCTGGCGCGATGTTGCCGAGTTGGACGCGGCTTGCGAGCACGATCTTGTCGCCGAACGGCTGGTAGTACCGGCCGTCCGCCGACACCGCGACGTAATTGAACGTGCCAGGCAGCAGCTTTCCTGCCTCCTCGGTATGAAACGCGATCTGATATCCGTGGTGCGCGTCCAGGACGTTGTCGGTCGTCGAATGGTTGAAATCGAAGCCGGCGGCGTTCAGCGTGCCCCTCTGCTCACCCGTGATCGGATTGAGACCGAGCGCGATGAGGTCGTTCCGCCGCGCGGGATCGTTCAGCACGCCGCTCGCAATCGAACTACTGTGGTACTCGCTCGTGATCGAGAACGACAACGAAGTGTGTTGACTGGCGCGATACGTCAGCGTCGCCTTGCCGCCGCTGACGACAGACTGGTAAGCCGGCGTGTAGGTGTACCACTGCTGCGCTTCGGCGCCGGCCGAGAGGTGCGGGCGGAACACATACGGCTGCGTGAAATCGACACGCAGACCGCGATCGAGCGACGACCAGCGCCCGTGCACGCCGGCCGACCGCGCGCCGCCCAGGAAGTTCAGATGGTGGTATTCCGCGTCGAAGCGCGCTTTCTCGTCCGTGCCGTACCCCACGCCAAGGCTCACGCGCTGGTGATTCCCTTCCGCGACCGTCACGCGCGTCGGCACGTCAGCGGGCTGCTGATCCACGTTCCGCGGCTCGACAGTCGCGAACTGAAAAAGCTCCATGCTGTACAGCCGGCGCTGCGTGTCCTGCACGAGGCTGCGCTGATACAGGTCGCCGGGCTTGTAGGCCAGCTCGCGGCGAATCACGCGATCGCCCACGCTCTTGTTGCCGGCGATCTCGACCGGGCCAAAGTGCGCCAGCGTGCCCGGCTGCGCCGTAAACGTCAGCGTCGCCGACTTCCCTCCCGGCTCATCGTCTTCGCTCGTGGCGACCTTTGCGTAAGGAAAGCCATGATCGCGCAGCTCGTTGAGCGCCATTTCATGCGTCGTGACGACGAGCTGCCGATCGCGCGGCAGGCCGACCGTCAGAGGCGCCTGTCGCTGGAGCGTGGCGAGGTGCGCCGGCGGGATGACGTCGAAGCCCCTGAACGTGACCGCCGCGACCGTGATCGGATCGCCTTCCGAGATCGTGACGCTGACGTCGGCCGAGTCCTGCTTCGCATTGAGCTTCACATCGAAGCCGGTCACCCGCGCGTCGGGATATCCACGGTCGGCGTAGAAAGCCTGGATGCGTTTGAGGTCCGCGTCGAAGCGCGATCGGTCGAAGTAGTTCTTCTTCCCCCACGGCAGAATCGAGCTCTCGTGGGTGGCGAGGGCGTTTTTCAGCCGCGATTGATCGACGGCCTTCACGCCGCTGAATGAGATCTTGTGGACCTTGATGGAGCCTTCCTCGTTGCAGGCGCCGGCCGCGGCGGCCAGGGCAATGAGGACGGCAATCGACACACGTCGCCGCATGTTAAGCAACAGCAAACATAACGCATGCCAGAGCGACCGTGTTACTCGCGTGTGATGGTGGGCTTACCCGATGTGACGGCGAGCATGATGCCCACGCCGAGGGCGATGACGATGCCGATGGCGATCCACGCCGCGCCAATCCGTGCGAGGGCGCCGGCGTGCCAAAGCGCCAGCACAGCGCCGAGGACGAGGACGAAGTAGCCAATGAGGTAGAGGTGAATGAATTTCATGGTGGCTGGTGACTAGGGGCTAGTGGCACGAGCCACTAGCCCCTAGAATCCTACCGCTGCAGTTGCACGACCAGCGCGGCACGGCGGTTGAGCCGGCGTGTTTCCTCGCGCGCGTTGTCGTACTTCGGCCGCTCCTCGCCGTAGCTGACCGTGTGGAGGCGATCGGCCGAAATCCCCTGGGTGACGAGGTAGTTCTTC
>JADGOC010000282.1 GCA_017883165.1 Acidobacteriota bacterium | reverse complement strand
GCACTCGATGTACTGGACATTCCTTGCACTCTTAGTCGGTGCCTTCAGTGCGAGCGTTGCCGCCACGATCGGCGGTAAAGAGCGCGATCGTGTCGTGGTTATTTGACGAGTGTGATTTCAATTACGGAGATTAACAGATGCGTTCCATTTTGCTCCTGTTCCTGGGCGTGCCCATCCCATTCATTATCTTGATTGGGCTCTTCAGTCACTTCTGAACCCGGGCGGCGTAAGCTTCCCCTCTAGATTGACAGTCGAAGGTAGACTGCTCCCGGCTCTGGAGTGGTCATGCGCAAATCGAAGTTTAGTGAAAGTGCCACCCTGGGAGGTGCTTATGGAGATCAACCACGCCCCTCTTCTTTGTGGAGTCCTCTTCGTCTGCGGATGCGCGGCCCAGAGCCCGACCGACGCCCAGTCGGTCGGGAGCAGTGCCTCTTCGACGGCGCGGGCAGCCGACAGGACGCAGGCCGCGGGTGAACGAGCACCGCTTGGCGAATTCGAACCGTTGACTCAGGCCGACGTGGACCTGTACCTAAAGGTGATGCGCGCCGCCGCCGAGCGCGTCAAGAGCCTGCCGGCCGCCGACCGTGAGGCGTTGCGGACGTTCCGCAGGATGACGACAACGCCGAACCAGTTCCCGTCGGCCGAGGATATGGCGGCCATGCAGCGCGCGGGCGAGTTGGTCGCGCTGGACGGCGTCGTCGCGCGCGAGCTGGGCGTGGCCAGACGCTACGAGTCGATCACGAGCCGCGCGCTGGCGTTCACCGCGCCGCGGATCGACGCGTCTGGCGACGACAATGAGATGAACGCACAGCAGAAGCGGGACCTGAGGATCCGAATCGAGCGTCTTCGACAACGAGAAACGCAGGACGCCGCGACACTCGCGCCGCACCGCGAGGAGATCCTGTCGCTGCAGAAGCAGGTGAATCTGATCCAGCACCCGGAGGGGACGTCCAGGTAGCCTCGCTGGCGTCGCCGAATCTCGCGAACCGAGTCGCGCAACGACATCCTCGAGCCCAAACCTCACCGACCCGCGGGATCGCTGCGGACGCTCGTCGAGGAATAGTACGCGCGAACGCCGAGCACCGCCCAGGCCCATGTGTAGGCCGCCGCAACTGGTTCGGCGTGCCACTGTGCCGCGCGGCGTACCGTCGCGTCCGTAAACCCTTCGCGACTAGTCAGGAATGATTCGGCGAGACCTGACGCGTTACTCGCTCCCCGGCGCGATTCGGTCAGTCGCGTCCCGCCACCTGCCCCGCTCGCGACTCGCGCGCGGGCGTCACGGGGAGGAGCCCCTGCTCGACGAGCGTCGGCGGCTTCCGCAGGCGCGTGGCCTGCTCCCACGCGTAGGCGATGCCCAGCAGATCGCCGTCCGTCCACGGGCGCGCCGAAAACTCCAGGCCGAACGGCAGACCGCTCGCGTAGAAGCCCGCCGGGACGACCACCGCGGGGACGCCGATCATGTTGACCCAACTCGTCGCCGAATGCGGCCCTCCGCTCACGTGGCCATCTTGCGGCATCGTCTCGTCGGGCGGCGGCATCTGAATCGCCGGATAGACGTAGCCATCGAGTTTCAGGCGATCGAGGGGCTCGAGATACGCGCTCAGCATCGCGCGCCTGGGCGCGTGGTAGGTGCGCTCGGCGTCCGGATCCGTGTCGAGTGATCGTTGATCGATCCGCACGCCGCCCAGATGTCGGAAGGTGTCCTCCGCGCCGATCGACGACGGGAAGAGCGGAGTGCCCACGACCTTCAGATACTCTGCGGCCGAGTGGTACTCGGCCGGGCCGAACGCCGCGAGGAAGCGGTTCGTGCCGTCCTGCAAGTAGGCGTACGTCGCCACGCGGCTCGCCGTCTTCGCAAAACTCGCCGGCAGGATGCCGTCGTCCATGACAACCTCGGCGCCCGCAGCTCGAAGCGCCTCGACCGCCTTCATGAACATCTCGCGCGTCTCGGGCCGGAGCGGAGTATTCGCGGCCGCGCGAAGCTTGTCGGCCGCCGCCTCCCGCACGCTCACTGGGACGCCATGGAACGGAATGCCGTCGCCCGCGAGGATGAACGCCGGCACGCCGAACCGTTTGCCCTTGAGGGCGTCGGCCTTGAGATACGGCTCATACGGCGCCCGCTGCGCGGCGTCCGGCCAGCCGGCCGTGCGTGGATCGAGCGGATCCTCACCGGCCATCACCGCCAGCGCGATCGCGGCGTCGGTCGCCGTGCGCGCGATCGGGCCCGTGTTGTCGAGCAGCCAGTCGAGGGGCGCGATGCCGGCGATGCTGACGAGGCCGCGCGTCGGGAACACGCCGACGAGCGCGCTCGTCGCGGCCGGCATGCGAATCGAGTTGCCGGTGTCGGTGCCGTTGCCCAGCACCGCCATGTTCGCGGCGATCGCGGTGACGATGCCGCCCGACGAGCCACCGGGCGAGAAGCGCACGTCGTACGCGTTGCCGGTGCGGCCGAACGAGCTGCTGCGGTTCGTGTCGCTGTTGGCCAGGTCCGGCATGTTGGCGAGCCCGACGATGATCGCGCCCGCGGCCTTGAACTTCGCGACGATCGTGGCATCCTGCGGCGCGACGAGTTCGTGGCCCTCGCGCCTGAAGCCCTCCCAGCCGGCCGTGGTGACGTGGCCTTTCACGCTGGTGTTCGCCTTGATGACGATCGGCACGCCCCAGAGCGACCCGCGAGCGCCACCGCCCTTCGCCGCCTCGGCATCCTCGCGCGCGGCCTGGGCGAGCGCCTCGCGCCGGAACACGGTCTCGATCGCGCCGTACACGCCGTTGTAGCGATCGATGCGATCGACGTGCCACTGCACCACCTTCGTCACGGTGTAGGTCTTCTCCGCGTACAGGCGATGTAGCCGCGGCACCGTGACGTCCAGCAGATCGCGGTCGATCGCGGCGCGCGGTGACGGCGCCTCGGGCGTGGTCCGGCACGCGACCGCGACGCCCAGGAGGCCAGCGAGCGCGACGACGAGGAACGAACGGCGGTGAGTCATCTGCAGAGCATACCGCGGCCCGGCCCCACCTTAAGCTCCACAGGCATCCCCCAGGCGCTTTGACGAAAAGAACAAAGACCGTAAGATGACGCCACGTTCACGCCGCGCGACCAGTGGGGAGTCGGACTGCAGGGCGGACGAAATAGTTCCTGCCTCACGCCGTTGTGTTTATCAGCCACAGCGACGCGTGTCGGTCGTCACTTCGCGACTGATCGTTACCTATTCGTCCGGTCAAGTAGTCCGGGCGCTCCGGCAACTAGACTCATCCTGTCTACAAATAGGCGTTCCGACAAACCCGGTACGGCTCAGACCGTCATCGAGCGCTCGCTTCGTCGGGCAGCGCGGGCGTCGATGTGGGTGCCCTGCGGTGGCGCGTCCCCTGCTCGTACGCATACGCGAGCCTGAACAAGGTCGGCTCGGCAAAGGCCCGCCCCATGAACTCCAGCCCCACTGGGAGACCGTCGGTTGTGAATCCTGCGGGCACCGTCATCGCCGGAAAGCCGATCACCGGACTGAGGCGCCGGTTGTTGCCCGGACCGGTGGAGTCTATGACCGTTCGCGTCAAAGCGTCAGACGGAATCCGCATCGGCGG
>JADGOC010000114.1 GCA_017883165.1 Acidobacteriota bacterium | reverse complement strand
CAGCTGCTCGTCTTTCTACCGGACGCGGAGCCTGAGCGATCGAAAGCCGGCCGCGCGATCGCCCGCGCGCTCCTCGATCGCGCGCGGGAGGGCGGCGACACGCCGCGCGGCATGTTGATCGAAGAGATCGACGGCGCGCCGGCCGCGCTCCATCCAATGGCGCCCTACCTGACCGACGCCGGGTTTCGCAGCGGCGCGATGGGGTTTTCAGCCGCTAGTCGCGAGTCCTGATCCGCAGCTCCGCGCCGAAGAGCATCGTCCGGTCGTTGTCGCGCGCCGCCCACTTCAAGAGCGTGGCCACGCTTTTCTCGACTGTTCCCTCGAACGCCACGCGGCCATTCGCGACGACCTTCACCGGCTGCGCGAAATTGAAGGCGTCGGGCGACAGCAGCAGCGTGAGATCCGACACCCCCCTCGTCGTCGCCTCGACGACATTGCCGGTTCGCACGAGATCCACGCGGCCCGAACGCCGCTCGTGTTTGAAGAGCTGACCGTTTCCGGCGTCATTGGACCGGGACGTCTTTCGCGTACGGCCGGCCCGCCTTCAACCGCGGCAGCGCGGCGTCGAAGCCGACGCCGGCCTTCGCGATGCGGTCGGCCGCCTTCGACGCATCCTGCGGATTGCGCGCGTCCCAGAATTTTCTGAACGCCTCGTCGATGCTGTCCGAGCCAGCCGCCGACACGATGACCAGCGCATACGAGACGCAAGCGCCAGTACCGCTCTCTTCATCGATGCACTCCGGGCGCCTCATGTCCGGTCCGGGCCACGTAGTCGACGTACGACCCTGGATACGCATGCGGCTCCGCCTCGGTGCCGCTCTCGCCGCCGAGCTCGAGCACGCGGTTGCTCAACCCGCGCAGGAACGCGCGGTCGTGCGAGACAAAAAGCATTGTTCCGTCGAACCGGCTGAGCGATTCGAGCAGCATGTCCTTGGTCGCGAGGTCGAGATGATTCGTCGGCTCGTCGAGCACGAGGAAATTCGGCGGGTTGAGGAGCATGCGCGCCATCACGAGCCGGGTCTTCTCGCCGCCGGACAGCGTGCGGATCTTCTTGTCGATCTCATCGCCGGAGAATTGAAACGCGCCGGCCAGATTGCGGACGACGCCGATCGATTCGTGCGGGAAGTCCTTCTGCAGCTGCTCTTCGATCGTGAGATCCGGATCGAGCACGTCGAGCGCCTGCTGCGAGAAATAGCCCATCGTGACGCTCGCGCCGATCGTCACGCGGCCGGAATCGGGCGCCAGAACGCCCGCCACCATCTTGAGCAGCGTCGATTTACCGGCGCCGTTTCTTCCCATCACGCACCAGCGCTCGCCGCGGCGGATGATCAGGTTGAGGCACTGGTGGACCACACGGTGGCCGTACGCCTTCGACACGCAGTCGAGCGTGGCCACCTGCTCGCCCGACCGCGGCGGCGCGCGGAAGTCGAACGTGACGACGCGCCGCTTCTTCGGCAGCTCGATCTTCTCGATTTTCTCGAGGGCCTTCACGCGGCTCTGCACCTGCGCCGCCTTCGCCGCGTGCGCCGCGAATCGCTCGATAAAGCGCTGTTCCTTGGCGAGCATCGCCTGCTGTCTGGCGTACGCGGCCTCGCGGTTGGCTTCGCGGACGGCGCGCTCGTGCTCGTAGAAATCGTAGTTGCCGGAGTACGTGGTGATCTCGCCGCCGTCGATCTCGGCGATGCGCGAGACGCTGCGGTTCATGAACTCGCGGTCGTGCGATGTCATGAG
Source organism: Acidobacteriota bacterium (assembly GCA_017883165.1). Classification (GTDB taxonomy): domain Bacteria; phylum Acidobacteriota; class Vicinamibacteria; order Vicinamibacterales; family CAVVIG01; genus JADGOC01. Next base: position 10,484 of record JADGOC010000114.1, on the reverse strand, counting down.
CAGCGCGCCCGGGCGCGACTTCAGGAACGCCTCGAGCCAGATGATCGACTCGATGTCGAGGTGGTTGGTGGGCTCGTCCATCAGCAGCACTTCCGGCTCGCCGAGGAGCACGCGCGCCATCGCCACGCGCATCTTCCAGCCGCCCGAGAGCGCGCCCACGTCCCCATCAATCCGCTCATCGTCGAACCCGAGGCCGTGGAGGACTTCGCGAGTGCGGTTCTCGAGCGCATAGCCGCCGAGGTGTTCGTACTCTTCCTGCACCTCACCGAAGCGCGCGAGAATCGTGTCCATCTCGTCGACGCGACTCGGATCGGACATCGCGTGCTGCACGTCTTCGAGCTCATGATGCAGCGAGCCGAGCCGGCCGCTCCCCGCGATCGCTTCGTCGAGCACCGAGCGGCCGGACATGTCCTCGACGTCCTGCCGGAAGTAGCCGATCGTCAGCTTCTTCGGCACCGAGACGTCGCCTTCGTCTGGCACTTCTTCGCCAGCAATCATGCGGAACAACGTGGTTTTTCCGGACCCGTTCGGGCCCACCAGCCCGACTCTCTCGCCCGGGTTGAGCTGAAAGGACGCGTCGACAAACAGCACCTGCCGTCCGTACTGCTTGCTGATGTGCGAGAGCGAGATCATAGGGTCTCGATCGTCACCACCGCGTTGTAGTCGGGCTCCATCGACTCGGGATCGATCGCGGAGCCCGAGAGGAGCGCCATCCCTTCGGGCCAATGCACCTCGAGGTTGCCGGGCGCCATGGGCGCCGACTTGAGCGTGCCGGTGAAGGAGCCCGAATCCGACGTCAACCGGACGGCCGCGCCATCGGAAAGATGCAGACGTGCGAGGTCCTCGGCGCTGATGAGCACGTCGTGCCTGCGCGCGCCGGTCAGCGGATCTACGTCGCGCTGCACCATCGAGTTGAATTGCTTGCCGCGCCGCGTCGACACCTGAAAGTGTCCCGCACGAGCGGGACCGTGTCGCGCCGACGTAACGGAGAAATGCGCCTTGCCGTCCGGCGTGGCGAACCGGCCATCGGCGAACAAGGTCGGGCCGCCCCACTGCACCTGATCCCCTTTCGCGTTCAGCGTCTCGATGCCGGCGTAGAGCGGCACGGCCCGCGCGATCTCTCTGCGAATGTCGCCCGCGCTGTCGAAGCGGATGTAATTCCTGCGGTTGGGGAACGCCCGCGCCATCGCCTCGCCGAACACCCACCACTCGGGCTTGGCCGATCCGATCCGCCGGCCGCGAATCTCCGGTGAAAAAATAATGCGCCGCTCGGTCGAGGTTTCGGTGCCGCCGCCGTCCGATTCGTATCTCGTCGTGGCGGGCAGAATCAGCACGTCGCCGTCGCCGTCCACCAGCATCGACGAGGACAGCACGATGTCCTGATGAATGCGCAGGCGCGGACGCCGGAGCGCGCGGGCGCTACGGTCGGCGTCGGGCAGCGTCTCGAGAAAATTGCCGCCGACGATCCAGAAGAGGTCCACGCCGCCGTTCGCCGACGCGTCGATCATCTCGGACGTCGTCCACCCGGGCGACGTCGGCACCGGGAAGTCCCACACGGCGGACCATCGCGCCGCGGTGTCGGCGTCGACCTTCGGCGCGCAGCCGACTTCGGCGCCGCCCTGCACCCCTGAATGGCCGCGGATCGGCACGAGGCCGCGGTTGGGCCGTCCGGGCAAGCCGCGCGCGAGGCCCACGTTGATCAGCGCCTTGATCGTCTCGACGCCGTGCGTGTGCTGCGTGAGCCCCATCGACCACACGAAGATGGCGTTGGGTTTGTCGATGAGCAGACGCGCGAAATCCTGCATGCGCGCGCGCGGCGCCCCGCTGTCGCGCTCCAGCGCGCCCCAGTCGGACGCCAGCGCGGCGGCCCGCGCCTCCGCGAATCCCGTGGTGCGCTCGCGCACGAATGTCTCGTCCACGCCGTCGAGCTCGAGAAGGGCGCGGAAGACGCCGGTCAAGAACGCGAGGTCGCCGCCCGTATTCACGTCGAACCAGTCGTCGGCGAGCGCGGTGCCGAAGAGCGCGCTCTCGGGAATCGACGGCACCCAGTAGCGCGCCAGTCCAGGTTCACGGTACGTGTTGACGGACGCGATCCGCGCGCCGTTCTTCTTGGCGTAGTGCAGATACTTCGCCGTGACCGGCTGGTTGTTCGTGACGTTCGATCCGAAGAAGACAATGACGTCGGCGTGGAGCCAATCGGCGTAACTGCACGTTGACGCGCCGTAGCCGAGCACCGTCTTCATCGCCGAGGTCGACGCGGCATGACAGAGCCGCGCGGAATTGTCGACGTGATTGGTGCCGAGGAAACGCGCCGCTTTCTGCGCGGCGTAATACACCTCGTTGGTGATCCCGCGCGACGTGAGATAGAAGGCGGCGCGCGCCGGATCGACGATCGCGAGCTCCTCGGCGATGCGGTCGAGCGCTTCGTCCCACGTGGCCACGAGAAAGCCGCGCTCGCCGCGCCGCCGCAGCATCGGCTCTGGCAGCCGTCCGAACTGACGGAGCTCTTTCGAGCTGTGCGGGCGCAGCGACGCGACGTCGGTGAGGATCGACGGATCGAGCGCGGGCGCCGTGTTGAGACGCATCAGCTCGAGCCGCACCATGCACAGATGCGTGCCCTCGATCGTCCAGTCGGAGAGGCCTGAGGTGCCGAGCGCGCAGCCGTCGCACACGCCGTCGGTGAGGATGCGCCAGGCGAACGGCAGCTCGTCGCGGTTTTCCCACGCGACCCTGGCCATCTCCAGATAGTGATGCGGCTTCTGATGTCCGAGACCGAAGATGGACATTCAGGGACCGATACGGGCCGGATGCGCGTAGACGTTGAAGCCTTCGCCGCGAACGAAGCCGACCAGCGTGATCCCGGCCTCGCGCGCCAGATCGATCGCCAGGCTCGAGGGCGCCGACACCGACGCGACGATCGGGATGCCGGCGAACAGCGCTTTCTGCACGATCTCGAACGACGTGCGGCCGCTGACGCAGAGGAGCGCGTCAGACAACGGCAGCCGGTCCGCCATCAGCAAGCGGCCGATCACCTTGTCGACCGCGTTATGGCGGCCGACATCTTCCGCCGACGTCTCGAGCCGGCCATCGCGCATGAAGAGACCCGCTGCGTGGAGCCCGCCCGTCTCGTCGAACACGCGCTGCGACTGCCGCAGCCGATCGGGCAGGCTCGAGAGCGTCGCACGATCGATCGTCCATGCGCACGCGATCGGCGCCTCGTCGGTGCGGAGCGACTCGATCGTCAGCCGCCCGCAGAGCCCGCACGACGAGTTGCCCATCACCTGACGCCGATCCGCGAGCAGACGATCGAGCGAGTCGGCCGATCCGTTGGCCAGCGTCACATTGACGATGTTCTCCGCCGGCGTGTGAGGATGGCGTCCGCCTTGGACCGGACCTGGCTCCGCACAGTATTCAATCGCGCCAAGATCGTCCGCTGAGTGCAGGACGCGTTCAGAGAGGAGAAACCCGGCAGCCAGCTCGCGGTCGGCGCCCGGCGTGCGCATGATGACGGCGAACGGCCGTCCGTGCAGCCGGACTTCGAGCGGCTCCTCGGTGGCCGCGCGATCGACATCTACGGCGCGGGACGCGCCGCGCACCCGCGTGATGTCGACCGTCCGGAACTCGTCCACCATCAGGCCAATAGTACAATGTCCCCATGCCACCCGCCTCGTCGTTCGACATCACCTCCACGATTGACTTTCAGGAGGTCGACAACGCCCTCAACCAGGCGCGTAAGGAAGTCGGCCAGCGCTACGATTTCAAGGGCGCGAAGGCTGAAATCGACCTCAACGCCGCCGAGAAGACCCTGACGCTCGTCGCCGACGACGAGATGAAGATGAACGCGCTGTGGGAGATCGTGCAGACGCGGCTCGTCCGGCGGGGAGTGGCGATCAAGAACTTCAAGGCGCCCGAGAGCGACGCGGCCGCGGGCGGCGCGGTGAGACGTGTCATCCCGATCCAGCAGGGCATCCCGATCGAGGCCGCGAAGGAGATCGTGAAGTTCCTCAAAGACCAGAAACTGAGGAAGGTGCAGGCGTCGATTCAGGCCGATCAGGTGCGCGTCACCTCGCCGTCAAAGGACGAGCTGCAGGACGCGATGCGCCAGCTGCGCGAGCACGACTTCGGCGTCGCGCTGCAGTTCGGGAACTACCGCTAATTCCTAGTTCCTAATCCTAACTTTTCGCCTTCTTTTCTTCCCACGCGACGCCCGCCGCATTCTCGGGATCGATCTTCAGAATCTCGCTCGACAGCCGGTCGGTCGTGCGCCCGATGGGAAGATGGACCTCGAAGGTCACTTCATCTTTCGTCTCCGTGCGCAGCTCGTGCTCGATCCCGCGCCGCGCCAGCAGCTGCTCGATCTTCGGCCTCAGCACCGCCGGATCCTTCGCCTTGACCTTGAGCGCGAAGAGCTGCCGCGCCTGCGGCTCGAACGACTCGACGATCCCGAGCACGAGCACGATGAAGCCCGCCGCGAAGATCGCGAGCATCCACAACCCGACGCCCGACGCCAGCCCCACGGCCAGCGTCGACAGCATCACACCGGCGTCCTTCGGATCCGCGATCTTCGCGCGGTAGCGCACCAGCCCGGCGGCGCCGACGATGCCGAACGCGCGGGCGAGGCTCGAGCCGACGACGAGCATCACGACGGCGCCGACAATCGCCAGGATGATCTGCGTCTGGATGACCGGCGCCTGCCGGGGCGGCGTGCCGCGGCGGCGCGGCCGTAGCGCGAGGACGCACGCCAAGCCGACCGCAATCGGCAGACGCACCAGCGCGTGCTGAAGCTGGTCGAGCTGTGTCTCGTTGTCGGGCGTGTCCGACAACACGTCGCCGTGCTTCGGCTTCTTCTCGGTGTCGTCGGGCGGCGCGATTTGCGCGCACACGGGCGCCGCGAGCACGAACACGATTACGATTGCGTGTAGCCACTTCATCATGCGCTTCCCTAGCCCTGCAATTCATCTGCCGCAAAACGGTTGAGCTTCGCTCGATGAGATTGCGAGGGAATCTGCTGGCGCTCAGCTTGCATTTCAGGCCCTGCTGACAGCAGAACCGGCGTTCGACCGTCCGGATTCCCGTCTTAGGTGGAGCTTTTCGACTTCTTCGTATTCTTCACTGGGAGAATGACATGGTGCGAACGGCTGCGGATGTGTTGGCGGACCGCCTCATCGACTGGGGCGTGCGGGTGATCTTCGGGCTTCCCGGTGACGGCATCAATGGCATCATGGAGGCGCTGCGCGTTCGCCAGGAGCAGATCACCTTCATCCAGGTGCGTCATGAAGAGGCCGCCGCGTTCATGGCGTGCGGTTATGCGAAATACACGGGCCAGCTGGGCGTGTGCCTGGCCACGTCCGGTCCGGGCGCGATTCATCTCCTGAACGGCCTCTACGACGCCAAGCTCGACCATGCGCCCGTGCTCGCGATCACCGGTCAGACGTACCACGATCTGATGGGCACCCAGTATCAGCAGGAAGTGGATCTCCTCTCGCTGTTCAAGGACGTCGCGATCTACGACCAGATGGTGCTCGGCGCGCAGCACGTCCGCGTGCTCGTGGACGCGGCGTGCCGGGCCGCGCTCTCGCACCGGGGCGTGGCGCACATCACCTTTCCTGTGGATTTTCAGGAGCAGAAGGTCGGCGACGATCGCCGGTCCGAGAGGAACGTCGAGGGGCATTCCTCCAGCGTGTGGCGTCCGCCGATCGTCGTGCCGTGCGCGGACGCGGTGTGCGCGGCCGCCGACGTCCTGAACGCGGGAACGAAGACCGTCATCCTCGCGGGCCAGGGTTCGATCGGCGCCGGACGCGAGCTCGAGCAGCTCGCGGATCTCATGGCCGCTCCGATCGTCAAGCCGCTGCTCGGCAAGGCGGCGGTGCCAGACGATTCGCCGTTCACGACCGGAGGCATCGGCCTCCTCGGTACCGAGCCGTCGGAGATCGCGATGGAAGAAGCCGACACGCTCCTGATGGTCGGCACGAGCTTTCCCTACATGGACTTCTATCCGAACAAAGAAAAGTGCCGCGGCGTCCAGATCGACTCCGAGCCGTCGCGGATCGGCCTGAGATTCCCCGTCGACGTCGGCCTCTGCGGCGACGCCAGGTCGACGCTGCAGCTGCTGCTGCCCCGGATTCACCGGCGCGACAACCGGGCCTTTCTTGATCGTGCGCAGGTTGGCATGAAGGCCTGGCGCGAGCTGCTCCACACGCGCGCGTCGCGCGACGACATGCCGATGAAGCCGCAGGTCGTGGCGGCCGCGCTCAACGATCTCCTCGCCGACGACGCGATCATCTCGACCGATTCGGGAACCATCACGACCTGGGTCGCGCGCTACATCCAGATGAAGCGCGGCCAGATGTTCTCCTGCTCGGGCACGCTCGCAACGATGGCGCCGGGGCTGCCGTATGCCATCGGCGCGCAGATCGCCTATCCCGGGCGGCAGTCGGTGGCCTTTGTCGGCGACGGCGGCTTCACCATGCTGATGGGCGAATTCGCCACCGCCGTAAAATACCGATTGCCGATCAAGGTCGTCATCATCAAGAACAACGTGCTGGGCATGATCAAATGGGAGCAGATGGTCTTCCTCGGCAACCCGGAGTACGGCGTGCAGCTCGAGCCGATCGATTTCGTGAAGTTCGCGGAGGCGTGTGGCGGCGTCGGCTTCCGCTGCGAACGGCCCGAGGAGGCGCGGCCGACGCTCGAGGCGATGATGCTGGCAGACGGTCCGGCGCTCGTCGAAGCCATCGTCGACCCGTTCGAGCCGCCGATGCCGGCGCGGGTCACCGCCAAACAGGCGCTGCACATGGCCGAGTCGCTTGCGCGCGGCGAGCCGAACCGCGGCCGCATCGCACTCACGCTGTTCCGCGACAAGGTCAGCGATCTGAAGGGACGATAAGCAGGTGACGACATGAAACTACTCTTGCACACGGCGATCGTCGCAGCGCTCGGACTGACGATGCAGAGCACACCGCCTACGCAAACGCGCCCGCGTCCGCGACCGCGATCCACGTCGACGCGGATCGTTGTTCGCGATCAGAGCGGCGTGCCGGTGCAGGGCGCGCGCGTCGTCGTCTCAGGCGCGGCCACCAACGAGGCGACAACCGATGCGAACGGCGCCGCGTCGCTGGCGTCGATGCGCGACGGTTCGTACCGGCTGCGGTTCGAGCGCGAAGGATTCATCACGCTCGAGCGCGACGTGACCATGAGAACGGGCCAGCCGGCTGAGATCGACGTCGTGCTGAACGCCGCGCCGCCGCCGCCGCCACCACCGCCGCCTCGCGAGCCGGCGCCCACGCCCGCGCCGCAGGCCGGCATGTCAGGACCGCCCGTGACCGTGTCGATCCCCGCGTTCCTCGACAAGAATTTCATCGGGCGCGATCCGCTCAAGGAGTCGGTGCTCGGGTGCACCGGCGATTCGACGACGCGGGTGCTGCAGATTCGGGATTCGCTCGCGTCCCATACGCACGCCAATCTCGACGAAGTCATTTACGTCGTGGCCGGCGACGGAACGGTGCGGGTGGGCGAGCAGTCGACGCCGATCGCACCAGGCTCGCTCAGCGTCATCCCGCGCGGCGTGTCGCATGCGCTCGAGCGGCGGGGCAAGAATCCGTTGATCGTGCTGTCGATGCTAGCGGGGGCGCCGTGTCAGGCCGGGCCCGGCGCGGCCGGCAGATGAATCACCGCTGATAGACGCCGACCAGCCGTGCCTGCTCGATCACGTGATCCTGGATCGCCGTGATGAGCGCGTCGAGATCGAGACCGGCCTTGAGGCCGAGCGCCTTGTCGAGCGCGTACACCCAGAAAAAATAGTGATGCGGTCCGTGTCCCTCCGGCGGCATCGGCCCGGCGTAGCCCCGCTTCCCCATCCCGTTTGGGCCCTCGGTGAACGTGCCGCCGCCGCCTTCCGCGATGCCGGTCGCGTCGCCGGGAATGCCGTAGATGACCCAGTGCGTGAAGCCGCGCGGCAGCGGCGCATCAGGGTCGTGGCAGATGAGCGCGAATTCCTTCGTGCCACTCGGCGCCCCCATCCACTGCAGCGCGGGCGAGACGTTCTCGCCGACGCCAGTGTGCTTGTCCGGAATGCGTCCTTGCGACCGGAACGCGGGACTGACCATCTTCAACGTGCCCATTCTGAGTTTCATTGCAAGCCTCCTAGACCGGCAGGCCGATCAGGCCAATGACGGCTTCGCGCAGTGCGTCGACGCGGAACGGCTTGTCCAGGTGCGCTTCGGCGTGCCACCAGTCCGGCACTTCGTCGGCAAGCACGGGGCCGTGACCGGTGACGATGAGCGCCTTCAAATCGGGCTTCTGCTCGCGCAGGCGCCCGAGCAGCTCGTCGCCGGTCATCGACGGCATCAGGTAATCGGTGATCACGAGATCGACCGGTGCCTCCCGCGCGAGCGCGAGCGCTTCGTCGCCGTCGCGCGCGACCGTGAGCCGGTAATCGGGCAGCGCGCGGCTCATCAGCCCCAGTAGCAGCGCATCGTCGTCGACGATCAGGATATGTTTCACGGCACGATTCTACGCTATCTGCCGCCTGGGCCGGCGCGATCGCAGTCACGGCGAGCGCCTCGTCGAAGGCCCGGGTGAACTCGTCGCAGATCAGGCGGGAGCTGGCGGTCGGGACGGGAGACATCGCAGGGCGGATTATATGCGCTACGCTTTGGCGGTCCGCCTTATGACGGTTCAGCCGGTCATCCACGTCTCCCGAATCCGCAAGACCTACGGCCGCACGGTCGCGGTCGACGAGGTGTCGTTCGAGGTCGCCGCGGGCGAGATCTTCGGCCTGATCGGGCCCAACGGCGCCGGCAAGACCACGACGCTGGAATGCGTCGAAGGACTGCGGACACCCGACCGCGGCACGATCTCGGTGCTCGCGCTCGATCCGTTCCGCGACGTCTACAAGCTGCAGGATCGGATCGGGGTGCAGCTGCAGGAGGCGCAGCTCCAGAAGCGGATCAAGGTCTGGGAGGCCGTCGATCTCTGGGCCTCGCTCTATCCGAAGCCGGTGGACGGCGAACGGCTGCTCGACCAGCTCGGTCTCGCCGACAAGCGCAACGCCTGGTTCATGACGCTGTCGGGCGGCCAGAAGCAGCGGCTCTTCATCGCGCTCGCCCTCATCAACGACCCCGAGGTCGTGTTCCTCGACGAGCTGACCACGGGGCTCGACCCGCAGGCGCGGCGGGCGATCTGGGATCTGGTGCGCGGGATCCGCCAGCGCGGCAAGACGATCCTCATGACGACGCACCTCATGGAGGAAGCCGAAAGGTTATGCGACCGCGTGGCGATCATCGACCACGGGCGCATCGTGGACATCGACACGCCGGGCAATCTCGTCAGCCGGCACTGCCCCGAGCGAACGGTGGTGCTGACGACGGACGAGGCGGCCGCCGAGGAGCGCTTTCGGACGATCCCACAGGTTGACGCGGTCACGCGCCGCGATCTCCGGTACACGATTCGCGGCCGCGGGGACGACCTGGTCAGCGAAGTGATCCGGTGTGTGTCGGAGCACCGGATCCGGGTCGCCGATTTTCGCACCGAGCTTCCGAACCTCGAGGACGTCTTTCTCAAACTGACCGGCCACTCGATTCGCGATTAGGACAAGGGCTCTAGTGGTAGGGCTCTTCTTGGGGTGACATGCTGCGAGGACTCTTCAAACTGACCTGGCTCGAGATCAAGATCTTCGTGCGCGAGCCCCTCGGGCTGATCGGCTCGGTCGGCGCCCCGGTCGTGATTTTCGTCGCGCTCGGCCGCGTGTTCGGCCGGCGTGCCGCCACGACCTCGCCCGAAGCGCTCCGCATCATCAGCGTCGACGTGCCGGTGTTCGCGTCGATGCTCATCGCGCTCAGCGCCGTCCTGTCGCTCGTCACGATCGTGTCGATCTACCGCGAGAGCGGCATCCTCAAGCGGCTCCGCGCCACGCCGCTCAGGCCTCACACGATCCTCACCGCTCACGTGCTCGTCAAGCTGCTGATGTCGGCGATCACGCTGGCCCTGATGGTCGCGGCCGGCAAACGCTATTACCCGATCGGCAGCAACGTGCCCGTCATCGGGTTTACGCTCGCGCTGCTCTTCAGCACGTTGAGCATCCTGTCGATCGGCTTCCTCATCGCCAGCCTCGTGCCCACGGCGCGATTTGCGCAGCCGGTCGCGACGATCATTTTGTATCCAATGATCGGCCTCTCGGGGCTCTTCGTGCCGATCACGTCGCTGCCGCCGGCACTCCAGAGAACGGCGCGCCTGCTGCCGCTCACTTACGCGGTGTCGTTACTCAGAGGGATCTGGAATGGCGACGGGTGGTTGGCGCACGCCGGCGACGTCGCGGCGCTGGCGGTGGTGATGGTGGTGTTCACGGCGCTCTCGGCGAAAGTCTTTCGATGGGAGTGAGCACAGCACGCGGGACCAATCGTCCCAGGAGAAGTCGGGCAGCATGCCGGACGAAACTCCAGTCTCGCCCGAGCATGCGCCCGTCGCGCTTAGCCGCGGCCGCGGCC
>JADGOC010000281.1 GCA_017883165.1 Acidobacteriota bacterium | reverse complement strand
GCGTGGATGCCGGCGCGGCCGAAGCCGCCTGTCTGCAGGTTGTTGCTCGGGCCGCGGAACGAATTGCCGTCCTGAATGTTGCCGTACACGTTGTAGGGCACCTGATCGTCGACCGTGACGTGATACACCTGCGCGATCGGAAGACGGATCGCCTCGAAGCTCCGGCTGCCGTCGAGGCTGATCGACACGCCGGCGTCGTTGGCGACCATGAGGCGATTGGCATTCGTCGGATCGATCCACATGTCGTGATTGTCGCCACCGGCCGAAGCGAAGCCGTCCGTGTTTGGCCGGATAAACGTTTTGCCCGCATCGAGCGAAATCACGTAGTTCGGGCTGAGGAAATACAGCCGATCCGCGTCGGTCGGCGAGACGCCGAAGCGGTTGTAGTACGAATCGCGCTGCATCATCAGGTGCGAGTGGCTGACCAGCATCCACGTGGCGCCGCCATCGTCGGAGCGATAGAACGACGGCTGCGTGTCCTGGACGAGGGCATATACGCGGCGCGGGTTGCTCCGGGCCACGGCCACGGCGACCTTGCCGACGGGGTGATCGGCAGCCGGCAGGCCGTGCCCGGCCAGCTTGTGCCAGGTGGCGCCGCCGTCGTGCGTCACGTAGATGCCGCCGGTCGGTCCGCCGCTATCGAGGTTCCAGGGATGGATGAGCAGTGGCCACATGCCGGCAAACAGCGTGTTCGGGTCGCGGGGATCCATCGCCAGATCCGAGCAGCCGGTGTTGGCGTCGATGCCGAGCACCTGCTGCCACGTCTTGCCGCCGTCGAGCGTGCGGTACACGCCGCGTTCCGGCTGCGGCTTGAACGCCTGCCCGAGCGCGCAGACGAACACGCGCTGCGGATCCTGCGAGTCGATCACGATGCGTGCGACGTGACCGGTCGCGTCAAGCCCCATGTGCTGCCAGTGATCGCCGCCGTCGGTCGACTTGTAGACGCCGTCGCCCATCGGGTAGAACGGGCGGATGAGGAACGTCTCACCCGTTCCCGCCCAGACGACGTTGGGCGCGGACTCGGCGACGGCGAGCGCGCCCACCGCCGCCACCTGTTCGTGATCGAAGACCGGCTTCCAGCTCGTGCCGCCGTTCTCCGTCTTCCAGACCCCGCCCGAGGCCGCGCCCAGGTAGACCACGAGGGGATTGCCTGGCACGCCGGCGACGGCCGCGGCGCGGTTGCCGTTTGGACCGATGAAGCGCCAGCGCAGCTGCTCGATGAGGTTCTGCTCTGCACCCGGCGTCTGTGCCCGCGTCCCATGGACGAGCGACGCCACCGTCAACACCACGAGCAGGGCCAGCGCACGTATGTGCCGGGGGGAGCGCCGACGCGCGGCGCGCGTGCATGTCGAATTTGCCATCGCAACGATGGCAGCGGCTCGCGTTTCGTGCATGATGGTCATGAGGATGTCCCATCTGGAAGAGTGGAGTTACGACGGTTATACACCAGGTGCCCCTGCCGCGCGCGGCGAAGTGTCCACATCCGCGCAATCGTTGATCGTCCGACGCCGATGCCAGCGGAGAATCGTGTCGGGCGTAACGATCGTGGCGACCTCGCGCAGCCCTCGACGGCCCAACCGGAGTTTCGGCCGCCTGGAGCCCGCGAAGTTGTCGGTTGGCTCTTAATGGCAAAATCAAAAGTCGATACGCCGCACGTAACCGTCCCAGGAGGGAAGTCATGTCCAAAGGCACGTCGATGAAGAAGGAACAGAACAAACCGAAGAAGAAGAGGTACCCAGACGTGCAGCGATTCCGACGACTCATCGCCGGCGCGGCGCTTGCCGTTGTGATCACAGTCGTGCCGGCGTTGATGACCGCCCAGCAGCGCGGCGCCGCCAGTAATCCGTTCCCGGGCGGCGCGAACCCGGACGGTTCGCTGCGTCCCACGCCGCCGGTCACGCGGCTCTTCACCCAGGACGCCTATACCGAATACGCGATCCTCGAGCCGGGCAGTGAGTCCTTCGGGATTCGCTTTCTGCCTGAGGAGACGCGCGCCGGCGCGACCGAACTGATCAACGCGACACGCGGCGGGAGCGAGGGCTCGGACATCACGGTCTACGATCCGCGAACGGGCAAGCCGCTGAAGTTCACGTATCAGCAGGAGGGCAGCGATCCCGAGAATCACGTCCTGCACGTCACGCTGCCGATCCCGGTGCCGCAGGGCGGTGTCGGCCGCGTGCTGATCTACAAGACCTACAAGGATCCTCGCACCTACATCATGCACGGCGACGACATCGTCTGGGTCCGGAGCCTGAGCGGCTACCGCCTCGGCGTGCTGCTGCCCAAAGGGTTCGCCTTCATCTCATCGAACGTCGCGGCGCAGTTGACGACGACGGCGGACGGGCGGTTGAAGCTGGCGTTCGCGAACCCGAGCGGGCAGAGCAATCCGGTGACGATTCACGCGCGGAAGACGACGGCCGCGTTCGCGGCGCTCAAGTACGAGGACATGTTCTTCGACGACATCAGGACGCTCTACGACCTTGACGCCGCGGAAGCGGGCCGCATAAAGGTCGAGCAGATCTACAGCGATTATCGCAAGGGCGACAAGGCCCGGCTCGACTCGCTCGGTTACCTGGCGTTGCAGGATCTGAACGTCATCGACCTGGATACCGCGAAGCCGTTCGTGCCGGCGAAGGAAGGCAGCGCGACACTGGTGAAGCTCGGCCTGCCGATTGTCGACGACAAGCAGAGCGCTCACATCAAGATCACCGGCACGCTGAAGGACGCCGGCTACAGGGTCGACGGCGGCGATCTCGTGTTCGACCGCACGGTGCACGGCCTGCGCAATACGATCCTGTTGCCCGCGGGTTGGGACGTGTCGGGCGTCTCGCAATCGGGTACGGTCGGCACGTATCAGGGGCGTGCGTTTGTGGCGTTGATCAACCTGAACGCGGAAAACAACTACCGGGTGACGATCCACGCGCGAAGGCGAGCGGGCGCGGGGACCTGAGCCACACGCAACGACTGATGATCTCCGGCGGGAAGCGATAGCCTTTGTAGAGTGCGGGGCGGGTCGACCGCTGGGACATGGCGACATCAGAGCAGACCGCCAACGTCTTGACATTGTCAGCGCTTCAGCAACCCGAGATCAATCAAACCGATCACGACGCGCGGAAGCAGCACGTTGTCCTCGAGGTGCACGTGCCGGTGGTGGTCACTCTCGAAAGCGCGCAACTCGTCGTACACCAGCCGGTAGGTCGTGCACGCGTCGGCCGGAGGCGTGTAGCCCGACGACAGCGCGCGGATCGTGGCGAACGTGTCGCCCACATACTTGTGCTCGATTTCCATCATACGGATGGGGTCCTGCACGGTGCCGAAGACGCCCGGAGGCAGCGGCCCGCCGGATCGCATGGCCTCGGCGAGCGCGATGATACAGGGAAACAGCACCTGCTCTTCCTCCGCCATGTGCAGCGTCAGCTCGTCGGACAGGCCGTCGACGTGGCCGACGAGTTGACGCAACTCGGGATGACGTTCTCCGTGGTCGGCGGCGACCTTCGCCAGATGGGCCTGAATGACCGGAATCGAGCTGCGCACGTACGCGTGATGGTGGGCCACGATATGTGAAATCAATTTCGCCGGATCTTCCAACGGCAGGTCGGCCTCCGCC
>JADGOC010000280.1 GCA_017883165.1 Acidobacteriota bacterium | reverse complement strand
TTGCCCACTTCTCCCGCGGCGAGCGGATGATCGGAGTCGTATCCCATCTGCGTCGGCAGATCGAAGGCCACGCTCAATCCGCTGACGCCTTGGGCGAGCAAATAGCGGTACCGGGCGTTCGATTCGGCGGCCGTGCCGAAGCCGGCGTACTGCCGCATCGTCCACAACCGGCCCCGGTACATCGTCGGCTGGATGCCGCGCGTGAACGGAAACTCGCCGGGGAATCCGATCTTGGATGCCGACGCTATAAGGGGCATGTAATAAGTGCATTCTACTGCGGCTTTCGCTCGCGCAGCGGCTGTAAGTCCTTGACAGATGGGCGCCTCGCCCTTAGACTAGCTTTACCTCAAAGGTCTTTCAGACACACATGAACACTGGCGCCCGGTCCCTGTGCATCGCCCTGGTGTATTCAGGTTCGGATCGGGAAGCGCTACCGGAACCCGGCCCGGCGGCGTAGGAGGGGCAGCATGACGGACGATGTCGTCAACCGGTTTGCGCGGGAGCTGGCCGACGCAATTGCCGCAGCGGTCGCGGAGAATCCACAAGTCGAAGCGTGCCGTGAGAAAGCGCGCGCGGCGGGATTCGAGATGAAGGTGACGCTCGAGGCTGTCGTCGGCTTCGTGAGCCGCACGCAGCCGTCCGCGGCGCTCGCGAAAGTGCCCGCTCAGGCGCGCACGCCGCAGCCGCCGCGCCGCAATGTGGAAGTGACCGCCAACGACCGCCGCTTTCTTCGCTCGCTGCGAATCGCCGCGGACGAAACGGCGGAGGAAGTCGACAACCAGAGTTAGGTGAGAAGTTAGATTTCAGATTTCAGATTCAGGCTTCGCACTTCGAAAGGGCCGGCTCGCGCCAAGCGACGCCGGCCTTTTTTTATGCCTTCGTCTGGTTGGCGACGCGCGCGGCCGCGGCCTTTGCGGCCTCGGGATCCCCGAGATAGTAATGACGGCGCGGCTTCAGATCGTCGTCGAGCTCGTAGACGAGCGGGATGCCGGTCGGAATGTTCAGCTCGACGATGGCCGATTCCGAGATGCCATCGAGATGTTTCACGAGTGCGCGCAAGCTGTTGCCGTGCGCGGCGATCAGGACGTGCGCGCCGGAGCGGATCGCCGGCGCGATCGTTCCGTCCCAGTAGGGGAGAAACCGCGCGACCGTGTCCTTCAGCGATTCGGTGAGCGGCAGTTGGGCGCGCGACAGACCCGCGTAGCGCGGATCGTGAGACGGATCGCGCGGATCGCCGGCCGTGAGGGCCGGGGGCGGAATGTCGTAGCTGCGCCGCCAGATCTTGGTCTGCACCTCGCCGTGCTTGGCCGTGGTCTCCGCTTTGTTGAGTCCCTGCAGCGCGCCGTAATGCCGCTCGTTCAGCCGCCAGTCGTTCGCCACCGGAATCCACATCAGGTCGAGGACGTCGAGGGCGATCCACAGCGTGCGAATCGCACGCTTCAGCACCGAGGTGTAGGCGATGTCGAACCGGTAGCCGGCCTCCGCGAGCAGCCGGCCGGCTTCGCGCGCCTCGTCGCGTCCGCGCTCGGAGAGATCGACGTCGGTCCAGCCCGTGAAGCGGTTTTCCCGATTCCACGTGCTTTCGCCGTGGCGGAGAAGGACGAGTTTATGCACGGATCGCGCTCCGGCCGGCGAAGATGGCGTGCGCGCCGAGCTCTTCTTCGATGCGCAGGAGCTGGTTGTACTTGCAGACGCGGTCGGTGCGGCTCGCCGAGCCGGTCTTGATCTGTCCGGCCGCGGTCCCGACCGCGAGATCGGCGATGGTCGTGTCTTCGGTCTCGCCCGATCGGTGCGAGATGATCGTGCCGTAGCGCGCGTCGCGCGCCATGCGCATCGCGTCGAGCGTCTCCGTGACCGTGCCGATTTGATTGAGCTTCACGAGCAGCGCGTTGGCGACGCCATCGGCGATGCCGCGCTTCAGGATCTCCGGGTTGGTCACGAAGACGTCGTCGCCGATCAGTTGCACGCGGCCGCCCAGCTCGCGCGTCAGCGCCTGCCAGCCCGTCCAGTCGCCTTCGGCCAGGCCGTCCTCGATGGAGATGATCGGGTACTGCCGGAGCCAGTCCTCGTACAGACGGATCATCTCGTCCGATGTGCGGTCGGGTTCGCCGGATTTCTTGAACGTGTAGCGCCCACCGCCCGCCCACAATTCGCTCGCCGCCACATCGATCGCGACGTAGACGTCCTGCCCGGCGGTCCGGCCGGACTTGGCGATGGCTTCGAGCACGACATCGACCGCTTCCCGGTTCGATTTCAGGTTCGGCGCGAAGCCGCCCTCGTCGCCCACACCGGTCGATTGCCCCCGCGCCTTCAGAATGCCCCGGAGCGCGTGGAAGATTTCGGCGCCTGCGCGCAGCGCTTCGGCAAACGATCCGGCGCCGACCGGCATCACCATGAACTCCTGGAAGTCGACGCTCGTGTCGGCGTGGGCGCCGCCGTTCAGGATGTTCATCATCGGCACGGGCAGCGTGAACCGGTCGGTGCCGCCACTGTCGTACAGGGCGCCGAGATGGCGGTAGAGCGGGACGCCGTTGGCCGCCGCTTCCGCGCGCGCCGCGGCCATCGAGACGCCAAGAATCGCGTTGGCGCCGAGTTCGCTCTTGGTCGGCGTGCCGTCGCGCGCGATCATTGCCTGATCGAGGCCGCGCTGATCGAGCTCGCGGTTGACGATCGCCTTGGCGAGCACGCGGTTCACGTTGCCGACTGCCTTGCGCACGCCTTTGCCGCCGTAGCGCGACGCGTCGCCGTCGCGCATCTCCAGCGCCTCGCGCTCGCCGGTCGAGGCGCCCGAGGGGACCGCGGCCCGGCCGAACGCGCCGCCTTCGAGCGTCACGTCCACTTCCACGGTCGGATTGCCGCGCGAGTCCAGGATCTCGCGGGCGTGTACCTGAGTGATCTTCACGCTGCTCTCCCCAAGACGAATGCCACGAAGACACGAAGACGCCGTGGTTGCATTCTTGTTACCCTCCTCCGCCCCGCCGGTCCGCCTCCACCTCGAACTGCAGCGCCTCGGCGTCGAGCGGCCCGATGAGCGGCTCGTCGTCGGTCGTGACGACGACGATGCCCGAGTCGGTGACGGTGTGGCGCCGGCGATCCTCAGCCTCGTTGTGGCCAATCAGCGCACCGCGCGGGATGAGGACGTCGCGGTCGATGATCGCGCGGCGGATGCGCGCGTGGCGTCCGACGCGGACGCCGGGCATCAGGATGCACTGCTCGATGTGGCAGAAGCTGTGGACGCGCACGTTGGGGCAGAGCACGCTGCCCTGGATGGTGGCGCCCGACACGATGCAGCCCGGCGAAATCACGGAATCGAGCGCCTGGCCGCACCGGCGGCCGGCTTCGGCGAACACGAACTTGGCCGGCGGCGCCTGCGGCTGGTAGGTCCGCAGCGGCCACTCGGGATCGTAGAGGTTGAACTCTGGGTTGACATGGCACAGATCCATGTTCGCCTCGAAGTACGCGTCGAGCGTGCCGATGTCACGCCAGTACTTCGACGCTTTCTTGTTCTCGTCGTAGAAGCGATACGCGTAGACCGCCGCCTGGTGGATGAGCGCGGGAATGATGTCCTTGCCGAAATCGTGCGCCGTCGCCTGGTTCGCGTCCGCCTCGAGCGCCCGCACGAG